>JAZFTL010000256.1:0-21978 GCA_036446675.1 Thermoanaerobaculia bacterium | reverse complement strand
AACGGCATTCTGGCAACCGGTCTCAATTTTCCGGTGGTGCCGAAGGGCGATGAGGAGATCAGGTTTCAGGTGTCGGCAGAGCACACCTCTAAAGACATTGACCTCACGCTCGAGGTGTTGGAAAAATTCTCCCAAACCCACTGATCATAATCGGCGCGGCGGGTAGGTGCTGGGTCGCTACTGCAGCGAGAAGCTAATCGTCAGAACCAAGAAAACGGCAACCGGCTTGCCTTCGAGGGTGGCGGGTTTGAACTTCCACTGCTTTGTAATTTCAGTAGCGGATGCGGTTAGACCTGACGCTAGGCCCTTGAGCACCTTGACGCGCGAAACGTTTCCTTTTGTATCGATCACTGCTTCGAGAATTACCACGCCCTGAACATGCGCCTGTCGCGCCTCCTCGGTGTACCTCGGCTTCGGATAGTAGGTCTTGACCGGAGGCTTGATGCCGCCACCGAGTGCCACCGGTCCGCTACCATCAGCTCCGATACCGGGTGGTCCTTCCGGAATTCCCACCATCGCGTCGATGTCGATCAAATCGGTTTCGGGTAGATCGATCTCTTCAATAACAATCGGTTCAGGATCATCTGGTGTGGGGTCTGGGATGGGAATTTTTCGGCGCTTCTCTTGCGGTTTGGTGGTCTTTTGTTGTGCCGGGGGAGGGGGCTGAAATCGAATCTGCTGTACGACGTAGACTGGTTTTTGAGATCCGATCTGGTATGTCTTGGTGGCGACTTCAGGAAAATTGATGATGAAAAAGATTAGGTGCGCAGCGACTGCCAGAGTTATGCCGAGGCGCAGCCCCTGTTGTTCCTCCTCTTCGTGCGACTCGAGATCCGGGACATATCCCATATGTCCGCGGAGAGGGCTGGTCTTCTCGGACTTGAAGCGTTGCCAGCTGGGGCTGTTTTCGAACATATTCGTGGCCTAGAGTTCGGAGGTCTGTTCTTGCCATCAATCAGTACGGGTGTCGGCTACTAATGTATTTGGGCGCTCAATACGGAACTCGCCCACAGCTCGGATTGGGGAGAGGTCGAATCTCAGGCTAGAATAGATCATGCAACCTTCGTGCCCGAAGCGGGTAAAGACGATCAGAGTGAATCGGTCATCATCAATACGCCGAGCGATCTTAGCATCGCGAGAAACTCTAGTCGTAGCACTGTGACCTGGGTTTTTACCCCAAGGACCTGGTATTGAAAAACGCAGTGACGCTGCCTCTCTGGTTGGCCATTCCCGTTATCGGACTAGCCCTCTGGGCACTCCTGGCGCGGATCCTGGTTCCCAGTGTCCGCTGGGTCGTTCGCAGACGGATCAACTCGTTGGTCGACGAACTCAACGAGCGACTGCCCATCCGCGTCCAGTCGTTCAAACTGACCAAGCGCCAGGTGTTGATCGATCGGTTGATGTATGACCCCGATGTGCTGGAAGCTGCCGCGGAATTCGGACGCGAGGAGGGGTTGCCGCGCGAAGTGGTGATGCAGAAGGTAGAGCGATACGCTCGCGAGATTGTTCCCGCATTCAATGCCTATTTTTACTTTCGGTTGGGCTATTGGCTATCGCGTCGGCTGGCCCAGACCCTCTACCGAGTTCGGGTCCGACTGACGGATGAGGCCAGCCTCAGTGCGATAGATCCGCACGCAGCAATCGTCTTCGTGATGAACCATCGCAGCAATATGGACTATGTCTTGGTCTCCTATTTGGTGGCCGAACGAACCGCGCTGAGCTATGCCGTCGGAGAGTGGGCGCGGATCTGGCCCCTGGACAGCTTGATCCGGGCGACCGGAGCCTATTTCGTGCGGCGTAGCTCGCGCAACGCTTTGTATCGCAGAGTCCTGCAGCGCTATGTGCAAGCTGCCATCAAGGAGGGGGTTACCCAGGCAGTGTACTTGGAGGGCGGACTGAGCCGAGATGGGCTGATGGCAGCGCCGAAGCTAGGACTCCTGGACTACATGTTGAGGTCGTTCGATCCCAGGACATCGCGAGACATCGTGTTCATTCCGGTTGGTCTCAACTATGACCGGGTCCTCGAAGACCGAACTCTCCTGCTGGATCTCAGTTCGTCTGAGAATCGCACCACCGGGTGGCGGGCCCTATGGAGTAGCGGTCGATTTCTGATTCACAATCTAGGTCTGATGGCACGTGGAAAGTGGCATCGATTCGGCTATGCCTGTGTCAATTTCGGTACTCCGATTTCGGCCAAGGAGTACTTAAGTGAACGCGACCTGGATCTGAAGAACATGGACAGAGAGACTCGTTTCGAGAGGATCGGCGATCTGGCTGCTGAATTGATGTCGGCCATTGGGCGGGTCATCCCGGTGCTGCCGGTTGCCCTGGTTGCCAGGGTCCTATTGCAGCATCCGGATCGGCCGATGAGTCGGCTGGAGTTCAAGGGCGCGGTGCAGACTGAAATCGAGGCATTGGAAGAAGCCGGGGCCCGGGTTTATGTTCCCCGACAAGACCGCGAATACGCGATAGAGGTTGGGCTGCGCATGCTTACCCTGCGACGCGCCGTCGACGATAGAGGAGGCGAGATTCAAGTGAAACCAGAGGAAATCGCTCTGCTCGAGTACTACGCTAACTCACTGGATCATTTCGAGACGGGCTAGAATCTACGATTCGACTTCAATCGAGGAGATTGGCTCTGATTATCACTGATTTTCTCCGGTACCGTGAAGTGAAGGGCGCCGCTTGCCGCGGCTTGGAATTAAGCACAGAGTATCGCGGCTGAGGCTTGAAGAATGAAGCTTCAAGGACATGTATGGACTATTTATCGTCGCCTGCGATCGACTCTACGGCCACCTGCAGAGCCACCCTCCAGGCCATGGGGAATACGGGTGCCCGACAAGCACTTTGGCGAAGTCGCAATCAGCGGTCGACTCAGCTCTGCTGCGGGCACAGAAAAACTTCTCATCGTCATACACGGGTTGGCCGGTTGTGCCGACAGTGAGTACGCGGTCCGCACCGCAGCCGCCGCTCGCGATGCAGGATGGACCTGTCTTCGCCTCAACACGCGTGGCGCCGATCGATCAGGCGAAGATATCTATCACGCTGGCCTGACCGACGATCTTCCGGGTGTTCTGGGAGCCAGTGAGTTTCGACGATTCACCAGAATCGCGATCATCGGATTTTCTCTGGGTGGCCACTTGGCATTGCGCTACGCTACCGAAGCTCCGGATTCCAGGCTGGGTGCCGTGGTGGCGGTCTGCCCCCCGCTGAATCTTCGAGGTAGCGTGGCACAGATCGACCGACCACTGCTGAAGCCATACCGGGTTTACCTGCTTCACCACTTGAGGGAGTGTTACCTTGAGGTTGTCAAGCGGGATCGGCACGTCAGCCCGTTCGGATTGGTGCGCCGGGCGAAGACCCTGAGAGCCTGGGATTCGGTGACCGTAGTGCCACGCTTTGGGTTCGCAACGGTCGACGATTACTACGAGCAGATGAGTGTCGGGCCTCTACTCACTGGTCTCAAGATCCCCAGCTTGGTCATTGCAGCGGTGGAAGATCCGATGGTTCCGGCCGAAAGTCTCAGGCCGTATCTACAGGATCCAGGCGAGAATCTTTGGGTCCATTGGGCGAAGCGAGGTGGCCATGTCGGTTTTCCCATGAACTTCGATATGCTGAATGGCGGTCGGCCGGGCCTGGCCGAGCAATCGATCCGGTGGATCGAAAATTACTGCTGACCGTTCTTAGGGTAGAGTCTTAGCCCCAACTGTAGAGCAAATTGATTGGTTTTTGGGGTATCGCAAGTTGAGAAAGGAGTCATCTGGAGTCTTCAACGGAACCCGCAGGAGCCTGTTGTGACCGATCAAAAGGGACCGACGAACCAGCTGGCCGGCGAGAGTAGCCCCTATCTGTTGCTGCACCAGCACAACCCGGTGGACTGGTATCCCTGGGGAGAAGAGGCGTTGAGCCGTTCCCGCGAGGAGAACAAGCCGATCTTTCTTTCGGTCGGTTATTCCACCTGCTACTGGTGTCACGTCATGGCGCGCGAGTCCTTCTCCGATCCGACGATCGCCGCAGCGATGAATCGAGACTTCATCAACATCAAAGTCGATCGCGAAGAACGTCCCGATCTCGACGAGATCTATATGGTGGCCACCCAGATCATGACGCAGCAGGGCGGCTGGCCGAACTCCGTCTTCCTGACACCGGAGTTGCGCCCCTTCTTCGCCGGTACGTACTACCCTCCCATAGACCGCTACGGGCGCCCCGGATTTCCCACCGTACTGAGATCCCTGGTGGAGGCCTGGACCACCCGTCGCAGTGACCTCGAGGAGCAGGCGCAAAGCATCGTTGCTGCGATGGAACGGCACCTGAACAGCCAGGATCACCCCTCAGATCCTCCACCAGCTGAGGAGACCGCACGAACTGCCCAGATTGGACTGGAACGGCGCTTCGATCCAGGCTGGGGAGGCTTCGGCGGTGCCCCCAAGTTTCCATCGCCGTCGAACCTCTATCTCCTTCAAGAACTGGCCCGATCGGAGTCAGTGCAGCCACGAGCTGCGGAGATGCTGTCGAAGACGTTGGATCAGATTGCCCGAGGGGGAATTCACGATCAGCTCGCCGGGGGATTCCATCGCTATGCTACGGATCGGGAGTGGAAGATTCCCCATTTCGAGAAGATGCTCTACGACAACGGTCACCTCATAGAACTGTATGCCGAAGAGTGGGCGCGGACAGCCGATCCGCAAGCGGCGCGGGTAGTGCGGCAGACGAGTCAATTTCTGGGAGCAGAGATGACCTCACCGGAAGGTGGTTTTTGGAGCGCCATCGACGCCGAGACCGACGGGCGGGAGGGCGCTTACTATGTTTGGACGAGGAGCGACCTCAGAGATGTTCTGAGTGAAGAGGATTTCGATTTTCTAGCGCCACTCTTCGGGTTTTCCGGGCCGGCCTTTTTCGAAGAGGATTCCTACGTGCTGCATCTTCCCGACAGGCTCGAGGCCCAGGCTGAACGCCGTCACACCTCCGGCGACGATCTCATCAAGCAGGTCGAGTCGCTACGGCAAGCTCTGCTGGCGGCGCGCAGCGAGCGTCAACGGCCGCGGACGGATGACAAGATCCTCGCCGATTGGAACGGCATGGCGATCGCCGGCCTGGCCACTGCGGGCAGGCTCTTGACAGAGCCCGGCATGGTAGAGCAGGCAGCCAACGCTGCTGAGTTCGTCTTGGGTTCGATGCGGGGTGACGGAGGGCTCTTGCTCCATTCGTGGCGCCAGGGACAGGGCTCGGTAGAGGCGTTTCTGGCGGACTACGCCTTCTTGGTGCGCGGCCTGTTGAGCCTCTTTGAGGCCCGGAGTCAGAGGCACTGGCTCGAGGCCGCGATCGAACTTACCGAGCAGCAGATCGAACGCCTCGCCGATCCGGTGGGGGGCTTCTTCAGTTCTACCGGGCGATCCGACGTGCTCTTCAGGTCGAAGGAAGTTCTGGACGGAGCAACGCCGGCTGCAAACGCCGTAGCGGCGCTGAATCTGCTCGAGTTGGCTCGGTTTACGGGCGAGAATCGGTGGGCGGAGCTGGCCGACAGCCTACTTCGAGCCTTCGGTGACACCCTGAGAAACTCACCTGACGGGGCGAGAATGCTGGCCATTGCGGCGCTGCGATACGAACAGCTCTCTTCGAGTGGGACAAGCAATCAAGTCGATCGGAGCGAGGGGAGCCGGCTAAGCGGACGGAGCTCTGAGAACCAGCTAAAGACGACTGATTGGGTCACTGCTGCGGCAGATGCAGGTGCGGCGCCAACTGACCCACAGGAAGTAGTTACAGCCACGCTCCGCGAGGACGTAGGGCAAAACGGCGAGTGGCGTCCATTCACCGTGCAAGTCGAAGTGTCGGAGGGATGGCACATCTACGCTGCGGAGCAAGAGGAGACTGGGGTTTTCTCGACGGTTCTATTCGGAGAGGGAGTTGAGCTGAGGGAGTTGAAGTACCCGGAAGGCAAGGATCTTAAGTCGGAGGGAACGAGTGAATCGCGTTCATTGATCAGAATTTACGAGGGCAGCTTCGAGATTCGTGGTGATTATCGTGCGGTCCCAAATGGCTCAGCGACTGTCTGGCTTTCTTATCAGCCGTGCACTGATACTCGATGTCTTCGGTCGACTCGACTGGAGCTCGATCTTCGCTAGCGTCCCGATTGAGGACGTCGAGCGATATGACCGGTTCTTTCCAAGATGAGGTCTTTACCAGCCCCTTCTACAGAGTGCGCCCCTTCGACAGGCGACCGTGACGGTTCTGTGACACAAGGTCCGTCAGCAGTTGGTATATAAGATCTCGACCCTGGTGTTTCCAGCCTTCGGGTCGGTTTTGGAGAGTAACGATGGGGCGAAGCTTCCCGATGATCGACGCGAATAGAGACCAGTCTCGCCATCGTGGCGCCTTGAGCGTTTTGTCGTTCACGGTGTTTCTGGATCTTGTCGGTTTCGGCATGATCTTGCCGCTGCTGCCGTTCTACGCGCAGACGTTCGGCGCATCCTCGTTTCAGATCGGTCTGCTCTTCGCTTCCTATAGCCTGGCTCAATTCGTCTTCTCACCCATCTGGGGACGGCTCTCGGATCGTCTGGGTAGACGTCCGCTCCTTCTCGCATCCATTTTCGGGGGCTTTTGCGCCTACCTCCTGTTCGCGGCGGCCGGGAGTCTGGTCGTGCTGTGTGTCGCTCGAACCCTGGCCGGAGCAGCGGCGGCCAACTACACGATCGCGCAGGCTTATGTCGCTGATGTCACCCGCCCCGAGGAACGAGCCAAGGCCATGGGATGGATCGGCGCGGCCTTCGGACTCGGTTTCGTCTTCGGCCCGGCTCTGGGAGCGCTCTTGAGTCACTGGGGCGCGGTCGCCGTTCCCCTTGGGGCCGCGATTTTGACCGCGGCGAACTTCCTGCTGGTCTGGGCCAAAGTGCCCGAATCCGCTCCGTATTCCGCACCGACCAAGTCACGCGCCGGCGCCAGCTGGCTCGGGGGCCGATTTCTGCGCGAAATCAGCACTAGGAGTGCCCTACCGTCGCTGATAATTCTCTACGGAATCGTCATCCTCGGTTTCTCCGCGATGGAGGCGACGTTGGCATTGTTATGCGAGGACAGACTCGCCTTCGGGATAAGGGAGACTGCGTGGCTTTTCGTTTTCGTCGGCCTGGTGATCACTGTGGTGCAGGCGGGTCTGATCGGTCGCCTGGTGAAACGCTACGGCGAGGGGCGGATTCTGTTGACCGGGGTTCTTGGCATGGCTGTCGGCCTGATACTGCTGGCCCAGGTCGAGACACTCTCGCGATTGTTGCTGGCGATAGGACTCTTGGCAGTCGGCTCGGGCCTCTTCAATCCCACCTCATTCAGCTTGATGAGCCAGTTGGCGCCCGCCGACGCCCAGGGCGGCGTGCTCGGCTTCGCCCGTTCGATGGGAGCCTTAGCACGGGTGATTGGGCCGATCTGGGGTGGCTGGTCGTTTCAACACCTCGGCACTGTTTGGCCCTTTCTGAGTGCTGGGATCCTGATGATCATGAGCGCCATTGTGATATTTCGACTGTTGCCACGGCTATTGGCTCAACTGGCCGCAGTCGATTGAGGCGCGGGGGAGATGCGATAAATCTCTACGCTCAGGAACCTCACTCCGAGCACGGCAGGCTGCCGGCGGTCGGCGTTCTGCTGGCGAATCTGGGCACGCCGGACGCACCGACAGCAGTGGCTTTGCGTCGATTTTTACGTGAGTTTCTGGGCGATCCGAGGGTGATCGAAGAGCCCCGCTGGAAGTGGTGGCTGATTTTGAATCTTCTCATCCTTCCGTTCAGGCCGCGACGGTCGGCGGCGCTGTACAGGAAAATCTGGGAGAAGGAAGGCTCGCCGTTACTCAGCAGGTCGCTGCGGCTCGGTGAAGGGGTAACTGGAATTCTGGCGCAGGCTGTCGGTTCTCCACTGCATGTCGCGGTAGGGATGCGTTACGGCCGGCCTTCCATGCGGCAAGCTCTCATGGACTTGCGCCGGAAGGGCTGCAACAAGCTCTTGGTGATTCCGATGTTCCCGCAGTACTCCGGCACGACGGTCGGTTCAGTCTTCGACGCCCTGGCCGCTGAATTGGTGACCTGGCGAGTCGTGCCGAGCCTCCGGACAGTGCACCACTATCACGATGAGCCGGCCTATATCGGCGAGCTGGCAGCTTCGATCCGGGAGGTTTGGGAAAGGAACGGCAAGCCGGAGAAGCTCCTATTCTCGTTCCACGGCATTCCCTTACGCTACTTTACCGGTGGTGATCCGTATCACTGCGAATGCCACAAGACCGCCCGACTGGTAGCTGAGCGGTTGCACCTAAGCGAGCCGGAGTATGAAGTGGCCTTTCAGTCGATCTTCGGCAAGGAGGAGTGGATCAAGCCGACGGCAGACGTTACCATCCGGGCGATGGCGCGATCGGGAGTCAAAAAGCTCGACGTTATTTGCCCGGGCTTCTCAGTCGATTGTCTCGAGACGCTCGAAGAGATCAAGTTGCTGAATCGAGGGTTCTTCCTCGACAACGGCGGCGAGCGATTTCGCTACATCCCATGCCTCAATGACCGACCCGGTCATGCCAGGATGCTTGCCGATCTGATCCGACGAAATCTGGACGGGTGGGTGACTGACACCGAGGACTGGGATGCCGCCTCAGCCCTTGCTGAGGCGCAAACGTCAAGCCGACGCGCCGATGCCTTGCAGTCCCGCGGCGCCCCTGCAAATGCCGGCTACTCCTCCTAACTGCCCGCTCAAGCGTCAGCCTTTCCTGGAGGGTGAAGCGGCCGTACGATGACACTCCTGTGACATGAGGAGAGGTCCACTATGTTAGATCTTAAGCTGCTATGGAAACCATCGGAGTCGTAGGAGTCAATTGCCGCGATAAGAATACGGAGTTCGTGGCAGGCTTGACTATACCGAAGAGCGAACGCGCTCTTCGGCTACCTGAGCTTGCACGGGATATCGGAGTTGACGAGATCGTCTATATCGCCACCTGCAACAGGGTGGAGGTAGCGTTCCGTGGAGACGGCGAGACACAGGTGGCGGAATACCGCCGCCGTGTCTTCCAGAGCCTGATCGGCCGCGCGCCGCACCCCGGAGAGGCGGAGCGCACACTGCGTGCTTGGGTCGGCGAAGGGGCTGTGGAGCATCTGTTTCTGGTGGCCTCGGGTCTCGACTCGGCACAGCTGGGCGAGCAAGAGGTTCGCACCCAGGTTCGAGAGGCCTTGATGGTGGCCCGCGAAGCCGGAGTCAGCGGCACCCTTCTCGACCATGTGCTGACCAAGGCCTTGAGGGTCGCCACGAAAGTCCAACAGTACGTACCGAAGTCGGGGCGGCGGACTTCTCTGGCCGACATCGCCCTGGAGTATCTCGAGGACCGGCTGCATGAGACGCCGGGGCCGGTGGCGTTGATCGGTGTCTCGGCAATGACCCGGCAGTGCGGCCATGTTCTCGCTGAGAAGGCTAGTTCCCTGCTGGTTGTCAACCGGACCCCTGAAAAAGGACGGGACCTTGCGCGAGAGCTAAGAGGAGAGTATCGATCTCTCGATGCGTTCCGCCGCCGACCGGACGGGGTCGAAGCGGTGCTCGTAGCCACCGGCAGTGTTGATGTAATTCTCGGGCACCCTGAGCTCGAGAGGCTTGCCGCCCGTGCGCCGAGCGGCAAGCCTCCACTCATCGTCGACATGTCGGTTCCTTCCAACACCGATCTCGAGGCGGCGAGAGCTCTGGGTGTGGAGCTTGTAGAGATGAACGAGATTCTCGCCGAGGCCAGCGCTGACCGCGAGCGGCAACTGGTTGATCTTGCCCCAGCACGTCAGCTGGTCGACGAGAGCCTCGCCAGACTCCGCAAAGCCATGGCCGAGGAACTGATGTCCCCGATCATCGCACAGCTAAATCAGCGCTATCGGCAGACGGCGACTGAGGGTTTGCGACGACTCTTCAAGAAGGAGCTGAGAAAATTCGACGAGGGTGAGCGCGAAGCGGTCTATCGGTGGGCAGAGGTGCTCGCGCGGCGCTTCGCTCACATCCCGATCAAGGGCCTGCGCGAACTGGCGGCGGAATTCGGGGCACCTGCTGTTAAAGTGTTTCTTGCTGCGGCAGGAGAGGACTTCCTTGCGGAGAGTCCTCGCGTCGTAGAACGATTGGACGCTCTGGCTAAGACGGACGTTTAGCATGAGCTTCCCTTCATCATCACCGAACGGTAGCACGGGTCACGCCGGCCCGGTGTCCAGAGACCTGTTCAAACGTGCAGTCCGGGTTCTCGCTGGGGGTGTCAATTCGCCGGTACGGGCGTTTGGCGCGGTGGGCGGCACTCCCCTCTTCGTTCGCTGCGGCGAGGGAGCTTTCATCGAGGACGAGGATCATCGTCGGTATCTCGACTTCGTCTCGTCCTGGGGTCCTCTCATTCTCGGTCATGCTCATCGCGAGGTGGTTGATGCTGTGCAGCACGCGGCAGCCGAGGGAATGACTTTCGGGGCTCCTTGCCGGGCTGAAGTAGACCTCGCCGAGGCAGTTGTCGATTGCTATCCGGGTCTCGAGCAGCTCCGTTTCGTCTCTTCCGGCACTGAGGCCACGATGAGTGCCGTGAGACTCGCGCGAGGTGCTACTGGCCGCGACGTCATCGTCAAGTTCTCCGGCTGCTATCACGGTCACGCCGACCATTTACTGGTTGCCGCCGGCTCCGGGCTGGCGACATTCGGAAAACCCTCATCGGCCGGCGTTCCGGAAGAGTTCGCACGCCTGACACGAGTCCTGCCGCTCGATGATGAGACTCGTCTACAAGCGCTGTTCGATGACGAGGGCCAGAGCATCGCTGCCGTCATTGTGGAGCCGGTTCCCGCCAACAACGGATTGTTGATCCAGCGACCGGAGTTTCTGAAGGCATTGCGACGGGTGACACGGAAGAGCGGCTCGCTGCTGATCTTTGACGAAGTGATCAGCGGATTTCGGGTCGCCCGTGGCGGCGCCGCCGAGCATTACGGGATAACCCCGGACCTAGCGACTTTCGGTAAGATTGTCGGTGGCGGCATGCCGGTGGGTGCTTTTGGCGGCAGTCGTGATCTGATGCGACACTTGGCGCCCGAGGGTTCCGTCTATCAAGCGGGCACCCTGTCGGGCAATCCAGTGGCGATGGCTGCGGGCCTCGCCACTTTGCGAGTACTCGAGCGTGAACGAGCCTGGGAACGACTCGAAGAGCTGGGACAGCTGCTGGATGAGAGAATGAAGCCCGTCCTGTCATCGGCACCAATCGACGCGACTCTAGTGAGGCTCGGATCGATCTTCTGGCTGTCGCTCCAGTCTGGGCAGTCTCCAAGAGCCGCCGAGTCGATTGACCCGAAGGCTGCGGAGCGCTACCGAGGACTTTTCGCCGCCCTTCTGCAACGGGGGGTCGCGATGGCTCCGTCTGCCTACGAGGTGGGATTCCTGGGCCTGGCTCATCGCGCGAGAGATGTCGAGAGACTGGCAACGGCCGTTGGTGAGGCGCTCTCTGATGCGGGTGTCGCCGGTACCTGACGCCCGGAACGAAATATGCGACGGCGAATCTTCAGCACTCGGACCCTACAGGTGGGCATCTTGATCCTGTTGATCGTATCCGCGACTCAAGTGCTCTGGTGGATGATGGACCAGTTCAGGCGAACAGAGGGCTTACGGCAGCGCTTGACCGAGCTTTACACGGAAGATGTCACCGCCGGCATAGAGTTGCAGAGACTCGGTGTAGATCAAGTCACACTCGAGAAGCTCTTTCCACAGCTCACGGTGAATTCCGAGGGCGAGGTCGTCGTTCGTCCGGAATCTCTCGAGAGCCTCGAAGAGGATCGTGCTCGGTGGCTGAACCAGTATGGATGGGAGGGAGCCTTCTTTCTCATCGTGCTCGTGGCCAGCATGACGGCCGTGTGGCGTGCTCTCCACCAGGAGAGTCTGCTGCGGCGACGCCAACAGAACTTCATCGCTGCCGTCTCGCACGAGCTCAAGAGCCCCCTCGCCAGCCTGCAGTTATCGGCCGAGACCCTGAACCTGCGGGAACTGTCACGAGAACGAGTCCTGGAGCTTGCGGTCCGCATGACTGCGGACCTGGAGCGAATGAAGGACATGATCAGGAATATTCTCGATACCTCGAGGCTGGAGCAGCCCAAGGTCGAGCTTCGTTCGGAAGCCGTTCCGCTGGCGTTGGCAGTCACCTACGTCGTCGAGGAACTCGACAACCGAGCTCAAAGGGCGGGTACGAAGATCGAAGTCGATATCGGACCTGAGCTCGAGATCCGCGTCGATCCGGTGGCAGTCCAGACAGTACTTCGCAATCTCCTGGACAATTCCCTGAAAGCCGTTGAGACCCGCGGCGGGGGCAAGATCAGGATTGGCGCGAATCGAGATCCACAATGGACCCACCTGAGCGTGTCTGATGACGGTGTCGGTTTCTTCGCGGAGGACTCCGAGCGTCTGTTCGAGAAGTTCTATCGGCCCGGAGACGAGATGCTCCGCGCGGGCTCCGGACAGGGACTGGGTCTCTACATCGTGAAACGGCTCGTCGAACTCCAAGATGGGCGCGTAACGGCTCATAGCGAGGGAGCAGGACGAGGCGCCGAGTTCGTGGTCTCTTGGCCAAACTCTCGAGGGGAGGCGATATGAACGAGACCTCAGGTAGCGTCGAGGCGGCGCGGATCCTCGTGGTCGAGGACGAGCTTCATCTGGCCCAGGGGCTCGCTGAGAATCTGGAGGCCGAGGGTCACCGCCCGGAAATCGTTAGCGATGGTGCGACGGCGCTCAAGCGCATCGTGACCGGCAACTACGATTTGGTCATCCTGGACGTCATGCTGCCCGAACTGGATGGCCTCGCGGTCTGTGAACAGGCAAGGGCTCAAGGCATCATGACACCGATCCTCTTTCTGACGGCGAAGGGCGGAGTCGACGATCGTATTCGCGGCCTCGAGGCTGGTGGGGACGACTATCTGGAGAAGCCCTTTCATCTGCGTGAGCTCCTGCTTCGTACCCAGGCAATTTTGCAGCGCTGGAAGTGGTACCGGGGGGATCTCCCGCTCGATTCGGTGATTCGCTTTGGCGACAACGAGTTCGATTCGAGGACCTTTGAAGGGCGCTCCTGGGACGGGTGTTTGCAGACGTTGACCCAGAAAGAGGCGATGATTCTCAAGGCGCTGGCCGAGCGTGATGGCAGCGTTGTATCTCGGGACGATCTGCTGGAGAAGGTGTGGGGCTACGAGGTCTTCCCATCGACTCGAACGATCGACAACTTCATCCTCCGCCTGCGGCGACGCTTCGAGCCCGAGCCGGAGCACCCACGCTACTTCCATACCGTACGTGGGGTTGGGTACCGCTTCACTTCCGAAGGTGATGAGACATGAGCGGTGGGGGTGATGTTGTGTGTATCGGCACCCGCGGCTCGGCGCTGGCTCTGTGGCAGGCGAATCATGTCGCCGAGAAGATCCGCCGGCTACCGGATTCTCCGCCGGTCGAGCTGGTACGGATCAAAACGGAGGGCGACCGCCGCATCGACATTCCGCTGTCGGCTATGGAAGGCAGGGCCTTCTTCACCAACGAGATCGAAACTGCACTGCTTGACGGCCGGGTGGATCTAGCAGTTCACAGCCTCAAGGACCTCGCCACCGAAATGCCGGCCGGCCTCGTACTGGGAGCGGTCCTGGAGCGCGAGGATGCCAGGGACGTGCTGCTTTCGCGCCACGGTCAACCCTTCGAGAGTCTCCCGGCGGGCGCGCGGATCGGCACGAGCAGCGTGCGTAGGCGTGCCCTTCTCGCTCGCTGGCGTCCGGATGTCGACTTGATGAACCTTCGCGGCAACGTGCCGACGCGAATCGAGAAACTCGCAGCAGGGGACTTCGATGCCATCGTTCTGGCTGCCGCAGGCGTGAAGCGCCTAGGGCTCGAGACCCAGGTCAGCGCCTATCTGCCGCCCGAGCGGGTTATCCCGGCCGTGGCGCAGGGGGCCATCGCCGTGCAGGTGCGTTCTGAGGACGAGGCAGGGCGGGCTCTGGTTCGGCCTCTCGACCACCCAGCGACCCACCGGGCCGTCGTCGCCGAGAGATCTCTGCTGCGGCGCCTCGAAGGTGGGTGCCAGGTACCGATCGGTGCATTGGCATCGGTGGCAGGCGACGAGCTGGAGATCAGCGCAGTGATCTGTTCACTGGATGGGCGGTGGTCGGTGGAAGGTAGGCGCGAGGATCGGGCCGCGCTCGCCGAGGAGGCTGGTAGATCACTGGCCGAGGAATTGCTCGCGCGGGGTGGAGAGGAGATCCTCACCGCGGTCCGAATCGAGGCGGAGCAGAGGGCCTGATGGCACCCGTCATTAGACAGGAGGGCTCGCTCGAAGGAGTCCAAGTTATCGTGACCCGGCCTGAAGGCGAGGACGGTCCTCTCGCTTGCCTTCTTGCCGAGAAGGGGGCCAAAGTGCTTCATTGGCCCGTCGTGACATTCAAGCCGCCGCGCGACCCGGTAACTCTCGAGAGAGCACTCGAGCGATTATCGAGCTACGACTGGATTATCTTCACCAGTCCGCGCGCAGTGACTGCGGTGGAAGCGCGGGTGTCGCCACCGGCGGGCCGTCCCCGGGTTGCGGCGATCGGCGAATCGACCGCAGCAGAGTTGCGGAACGCGGGTTGGAGAGTAGACCTGATTCCGACATCGACCCATGGAGAGGGGTTGGTGAAGGCGTTCGCGCGGTTCGAATGCGCGGGATCCAGGATGCTGTTCCCGGCGAGCTCGATCGCCCGGCCAACGGTTCTCAGGGGTCTCGAGGCGCTCGGCGCCGGCGTCGAGCAGGTTGTCGCTTATCGCGCCGTGCGTCCGCAGCTCGAGAGCGATGATCGTCTTGCGGTAATCGACACCACATCGCTTGCGATTGTGACCTTCGCCAGTCCCTCGGCAATCGATGGCCTGAGGTCGGTTCTCGGCCGCAAGAGATTCGATCAGTTGTTGTCTGGGTGCTCGACCGTTGTTATCGGACCGACCACGGCACGAGCGCTGCAGGGCGCCGGATTCACCGCCGCGGCGACGGCTGAACAATGTACTTTGTTGGGCCTGGCGAGAGCCGCCGAGAGGGTGGCCTCCGATGGAAGGGGGTATTGAACCGATGTCCTATCCGAGACACCGCCCACGGAGGTTACGTCGAACCGAGACCTGGCGGCGCATGGTGCGCGAGACACGGCTCTCGGTGGATGATCTGGTCTATCCGATGTTCGTGGTGCCGGGCGAGAATGTGCGATCGGAAGTCGGCAGCATGCCAGGTGTATTCCGGTTGTCGATCAGGCATTTGGTCCGAGAGGCCAGTGAAGTGCAGGCGCTCGGGATCCCGGCGATCATGCTCTTCGGCATCCCCGAGCGCAAGGATGCGCAGGGCAGCGAGGGATACGATCCGGACGGGATCGTGCCCCGGGCCCTCCGCGCGATCAAGCGTGAAGTGCCCGATCTCCAGGTCTGGGCCGATGTTTGCCTGTGCGAGTACACCGACCACGGACACTGTGGGCTGGTTACAGGATCAGGCGAGGTCGACAACGACGCCACGCTGCCGCTGCTGTCCAAGGCGGCCCTGGTCTATGCTCAGGCAGGGGCGGACGTCGTGGCACCGAGCGACATGATGGATGGCCGCATCGGCGCCGTGCGACGCACTCTCGACGAGAAGGGTCTCGAGCAGGTGCCCATAGTCTCGTATGCAGCCAAGTACGCGTCCGCGTTCTACGGTCCTTTTCGCGATGCGGCCGACTCGGCACCAGCGTTTGGCGACCGGCGTGGCTATCAGATGGATCCTGCGAACGCCACCGAGGCTCTGAGGGAAGTGGCTTTGGACGTGGACGAGGGCGCCGACATCGTCATGGTCAAGCCGGCGGGCCCATACCTCGACGTCATCCACCGGGTGCGGGAGGCCGTAACGGTGCCGGTCGCCGCTTATCAGGTTTCCGGCGAGTACAGCATGATCCAGGGTGCTGCGGCCAATGGCTGGATCGACGGCAAGCTCGCGGCCCTCGAGTCTCTGGTGGGTATCCGACGTGCCGGTGCCGACCTGATCTTGACCTACTTTGCCAAAGCCGTTGCCCGGTGGCTTCGAGAGGATTGAGGGAGCGATGTCTGAGTCTCTCCCAGTTTTCCTGGCCGCCTGCAAGCGCCAACCGGTGCCCTATACACCGGTATGGATTATGCGGCAAGCTGGACGCTACCTTCCCGAGTACCGGAGGGTACGGGAGAAGGTGGATTTTCTGACGCTGACCAAGACACCTGAGCTTGCCGCCGAGGTCAGCTTGCAGCCGGTCCGGCGTTTCGGCATGGATGCGACCATCCTATTCAGCGACATCATGACTCCGCTCGAAGGGATGGGTTTCAAGCTCGACTTCGCACCTGGACCGGTGATTGAGAACCCGGTCCGCACCGCTGCTGAGGTGGTGGCCCTTCGTCAGAGCGACCCGGAAGAGTCGACGCCGTTTGTACTCGAGACCATCCGTATCTTGCGGGCAGAGTTACCGTCGAGCGCGCCCCTTATCGGTTTCGCCGGAGCCCCGTTTACGCTCTTCTGCTATGTCGTGGAGGGATGCGGATCGAAGACCTTCAGCACCGCCAAGGCCTTCTTGTTCGCCGAGCCGTTGGCAGCCCGGCAGCTGCTCAAGAAGCTCGCGGACATGACGATATCGTATTTGGCAGCGCAGGCGCGGGCCGGGGCCCAGGCGCTGATGCTCTTCGACTCCTGGGCCGGCCTGTTAGCGCCTGAAGACTATCGTCGCCATGCGCTCCCAGCTGCGGCCCGAGTACTCGACCAGCTGGCGCCTCTCGATCTACCGCTCATCTACTTTCCCAATCAGGGTGCCACTCTCTTGAGGGACGTTCGAACGCTTCGGGCCGATGTCATCGGCGTCGATTGGCGGACCCCGCTATCGACAGCGCGATCAATATTGGGGCCGGACAAAGCGGTGCAGGGGAACCTGGACCCGGCGGCGTTATTCGCTCCTCCGCTGGAGCTCGCGGCTCGTATCGAGCGGGTGCTCGAAGAAGCCGGCCCGGAGCCGGGTCACATTTTTAACCTCGGTCACGGGATCGAGCCTACGACAAGCCCTGACCAGGTCGCTCGGCTGGTCGATCATGTGCACCAGACTACCGAGGTAAGCGGAGCTAGGTGATGCAGTCAAATCTATCCGTGAGTTTGAAGACACTCCAGCGGTTCGATCGACCGGGCCCGCGCTACACCTCCTATCCTACGGCCATCGAGTTTGACGACAGCCTGTGTGGAGAGGACTACAAAGCCAAGCTCGAAGAGGCCGACCGGTCAGGCGCTGAGGTGCCGCTCAGCGTCTATGTTCACATTCCGTTCTGCCGGAAGTACTGCGATTTCTGCGCTTGCCACGTCGTCGCGACGCCTCATAGGAAGGTAGCTGCTCGTTATCTCGAATACCTCCAGGAGGAGATCGCCGCGGTGGCCGCGCACCTGGCCAACCGCAGGACCATCGTCCAGATGCACTGGGGCGGAGGCACACCAACCTACTTCTCGCCGGCGGAGATCGAAGAGCTTTGCGGATGTATCCGAAGCCACTTCAGCTTCCAGGATGATGCAGAGATCGGCATTGAAGTTGATCCGCGAGTGACGACCCGCGCGCACCTGACCGCCCTGATCGATCTCGGCTTCAACCGCCTGAGCATCGGCTTACAGGACCCGGCCCCGGAGGTGCAGGAGGCCATCGGCCGAGGACAGACCTGGGACGAGACGGAGGTGCTCATTCGTTCTGCACGCGAGCTCGGTTTCAACGAGGGAATCAACTTCGATCTCATCTATGGCCTGCCGAAGCAGAAGCTGGAGCGATTCGAAGCCGGTCTCGACGATGTTCTGAGACTGCGCCCAGACCGGCTGGCGATCTACTCCTTCGCCTTTGTGCCCTGGTTGAAACCCAACCAGCGGCGGCTTCGACCGGAGCTATTCCCCGAGCCCGCGCGCAAGCTGGAGCTCTACCTGACCGCCCTCGACCGGTTTCTGGGCGCCGGCTACGAAGCGATCGGCATGGACCACTTCGCGCTGCCTCATGATGAACTTGCCATCGCGGCACGAGAGGGACGGCTGGAGAGGAACTTCATGGGCTACACGGTCAAACCGGTTTCGACGATGATCGGCTTCGGGGTTTCTGCTATCGGCGATCTCGAGGGCGCCTACTTCCAGAACTGCAAGAAGTTGCCCGCCTACTACGAGGCTATCGATGCGGGTCGGCTGCCGATCGAGCGCGGCCGTCTGCTCGACCAGGATGACCTACTCCGCCGTCACGTGATCATGCAGCTCATGTGCAACTTCCGGGTCGACAAACAACTCGTCTCGGAGCGCTTCGACATTGATTTCGATAGTTATTTCGAGGAGTCGTTAACTCGCCTGAAGGAGCTGGAGGATGCTGGGTTCGTGAATAACGAGCCCGAGGCACTGGAGGTCCCGGGTAGCGGCAAACTATTCGTGCGCAACGTCGCCATGGCCTTCGATCGCTACCTCGCGGCGAAAACGAGAGCCGAATCGGCTTTCTCGCGAACGGTTTAGGACTAGGTAGGGAGGGAGTGCTTGCGAAGGGTAGCCGTTATCGGTGGCGGAATCGCCGGTCTGGCCACTGCCCTGCACCTGAAAGACCGCGCGAGCACAGTGGAGGGTGGGCTCGAGATTCGGCTTCTCGAGGCGGGTTCGCGCCTGGGGGGCAACATACGCACCGAACACGGCGACGGTTTCACCTTCGAACGGGGTCCGAACGGTTATCTCGACAATGTTCCGGCCATGGAGCGGCTGGTCGAAAGGCTGCAATTGGCGCCGGAGCTTCAGAAAGCAGATGACGCAGCGGCAAAGAGATTCCTTTACCGGAACGGACGCTTGCATCCCCTGCCCAGCTGCCCGCTGGAGTTCCTCCGTAGCCCGATTCTGAGCCTGGGTGGCCGGGTTCGGGTATGTTTGGAGCCCTTCTCGCGCGCCGGACCTGGCGGGGTCGATGAGTCTGTCCACGACTTTGCTCGGCGGCGTATTGGCGCCGAGGCCGCCGATATCCTGATCGACGCCATGGTATCGGGGATCTTTGCCGGCAACACTCGTAGGTTGAGCCTGGCGAGTGCGTTCCCCAAGATGGCGGCGATGGAGGATGTGCATGGCAGTCTCTTTACCGCGATGATCGCGCAGATGCGTGAGCATCGGGCAGCCAGGAAGCAGCAGAGAAAGTCCTCCGAGAACGAGCCGAAAGCGGAGGCAGAGACACGATCTGGAGGTCCGACCGGTCCAGGGGGAACTCTCACATCCTTCAGACGAGGGCTCGAAACGCTGATCGAGCACTTGGCCGAAGAGCTCGATGGCATTGTCCGCCTGAATCACCGTGCGACCGCGATCGAGCCCTTGCCGGCCGAGCGCCCTGATAGATCAGATGGCTCGAGACCAGGCTGGAGAATCAACGCCGACTCCGTTGATCCGCTGGAGGTGGATGCCGTCTTGATTGCCACTCCAGCGGTTCGGGCGGCACCGATGTTGAAGGGAATCGACCCGCTTCTCGGACAGGAGGTCGAAGGGATTCGGAGTGCCGGCCTGGTCGTAGTGGCTCTGGGTTTCGAGTCGAGCGCTATCGGTGGGCCGCCCGAGGGTTTCGGGTTCCTGGTGCCGCGATGCCAAGGTCTTCGCAGTCTGGGATGCCTGTGGGACTCGAGCATCTTTCCGGGGCGAGCTCCAGCGGGCAAGACTCTGCTGCGTGCCATGGTGGGTGGGGCCCACGATCCGGAAGCCGTCGAGCTGGACGACGAAGCCCTCATCTCTGTTGTTCGCCAAGACCTCGAAATAGCCATGGGCCTCACGGCCGCACCGAGCCAGGTTCGGGTCTTTCGCCATCCGGTGGGCATCGCTCAGTACGAGCCCGGGCACCAGGCACGACTGAATCTGATCGACGAGCGGCTGCGTGAGTTACCAGGGCTGTGGGTGGCAGGGAGCTCTTTCTACGGTGTTAGCATGAACGCCTGTGTCGACATGGCGGAGCGCCAGGCCGGAACGATCCTCGACTTTCTTGGTCTGAGGGCTCGCACCAATCGTGGGTAAGATAGCGACTGTTCGCTACAAAGCGAGCGCTCCGCTGATTAGATTGCGCTCGGCTCCATGCCGATAGATTATGAGAGAGGAGTCGCTATGATAATCGTTCTAAAACCCAATCTTGAGGACACCGCAAAAACCATTCGGGCGATAAGCGCCTTGGCCGCAAGGTACTCCGAAATCGAAACGAAACCGTACCGGTATTCAGGGATTCGGCACGCCTTTACGGAGGTTCACCTCATCGGGTCCACGAGTGCCGTGCCGACAGAGATTTTCACAAGCATTCCTGGGGTGCTGCGAGTCGTAAGAGTTTCGGCGAGATACAGGTTGATAGGGCGTCATGACCCCAGCACGAAGAGCGTCGGCTTTGAGTACAATGGGGTCAGACTGGATGACCAGACCGTAAATCTCTTCGCGGGCTTATGCGCTGTAGACACTCCGGAGCATGTCGACGCCATGATGGGCGCCCTTGCCAGGGAAGGGATCGTAACCACTCGGATGGGCGCATACAAACCACGGACGAGCCCCTACGACTTCCAAGGACTGGGTAGGAAGTGCCTACCGTACGTCTTTGAGCTTGCCGGCAAGCATGGGATCAAGATCGTCGCCATGGAAGTAACCAACGCACGGCATATCGAGGAGATTCGGCAAGCACTGGACCAGGCGGGTCAACCGACCGGAGTCATGCTCCAGGTCGGGACCAGAAATGCGCAGAATTTCGAGCTTCTGAAGAGCGTTGGACAGCAGCGGAAGTTCCCAGTGCTATTCAAGCGTGGCATGGGGATTACTTTGGAGGAGTCCCTCAACGCGTGCGAGTATGTCGCCAGCGAGGGAAACCGTAACATAGTGTTCTGCCTGCGTGGAGTGAAGACGCACCTAGGAAATCCGCACCGCAACCTGGTCGATTTCGCCCACGTTCCGGTGGTGCGACGCCAAACGCGCCTCCCCGTCTGCATCGACCCATCCCACAGCGTCGGACGAATGTCCGTGTCCCCGGATGGTCTTCCGGATATTTTTCATGTGGTCGGACAGGGGATTGTCTCTGGAGCTTCAATGGTATTGATCGACTTCCACCCGGAACCCGAGGGCGCCCTGTGCGACGGGCCGCAAGCATTGCGCCTCGACGAGCTACCTCGCCTAGTAGAGTACGTCCAACGCATGCGCTCAACCTACGAAGCCGCAGTGGCAGCCTATTCCAAGAGGAGTGCATGACATCGTAGCCAGGACTTTTCCTGCAGCGCCGACTCTTGTCAACTCGAGGGCACTAGCAGCTATCGAGACGGCGATCATGCTTCGAACTACCGCCCAAACGAAGCCCAGGCGGCGACCGCAGTGATAATCTCCCACGCCAAAACGCACGGATGCGACCACTAGTGAATTTACCATGAGACTATTCCGGTGATCAGTGACATCGAAACCGTCAAGAAGTACCTTCTACGTCTCCAGGATCAAATCTGTAGCGCTCTGGAGGAGGAAGATGGCGCGGCCCGCTTCAATGCCGGCGCCGGTGGCTTGGCGCGGCCCCGTGTACTGAGTCAGGGAAGCGTGTTCGAGCGGGCTGCAGTCAACTTTTCCCATAGCGTTGGAGGTCGATTGCCTACCGCCGCTTCGGACCAGTTGTCCCAGCTAAAAGGAGCGCCCTTCGAAGCGGTATCGCTATCCTTGATCGTCCATCCGCTCAACCCATACGTGCCCACGGCGCACGCCAACTTGCGGTACTTCGTCGTCACAGGGGAGACGGAACATCCTGCATGGTGGTTCGGCGGCGGGTTCGATCTAACTCCCTACTACGGATTCAAAGAAGACGCGGTGCATTGGCATCAAATGGCTCGGGCAGCCTGTGTGCCTTTCGGTAAGGACGTATACCGACGTTACAAGGAGGCTTGTGATCGCTATTTTTACTTGCCACATCGCGGGGAAGCCCGGGGGATCGGAGGACTATTCTTCGACGATTTGAATGAGGGTGGGTTTGAACGCTGCAT
>JAZFTL010000255.1:0-3819 GCA_036446675.1 Thermoanaerobaculia bacterium | reverse complement strand
AGGTGACCTTGTTGGTCAGTAGGTAGGGAGTACCGATAATGTAGTCGCTCTCTCCTCGAGGTTGGCTCGAATCGTTCAGGTATTCGCCGTCCGGGGGATCGGTGACCGCCAGTCCGTGCACGTCGGCGAAGGCTCTGATTTCTCCTGTGGAAGCGTCAATATCGACAACGGTTTGCACCCCCTGCTTGATGGCCTCCAGGCGCGCTTTTCGCATCAACACGGCCGTCTCTCGAGTGATTCCTTCGATCTTGGCGCGGTGAATCAGGTTGAATATGGCCGGCAGCCCTATCGACGCGATGATTCCGAAAATCGCCAGCACGATCAAGAGTTCGAGCAGGGTGAATCCCTTTCTCATGATCGTTGAAAGCGGTCTCGATGGTTGCATGTTCGAATGAGTCCTTATAGGTGACTTCAGCAAACTGCATGCCCGGTTGTGTCTCACTCTGCAGACTTGTTCTAAGCGTCTCATTCTAAGACGTTAATGTCTTTTTGCACTTTTTGCAATGGCATAGGCCCGGCATCCGATTTGTTACCTAAGGTAGCAAGAGTGCCAATCGGGAGCCAGACGATCGCTTGGGTTCCCCCTCCTTGACGGTCCTCGATGCGTAGCTTACCGCCGTGCAAGGTCAGAATTCGGTGGGCGAGAGACAGGCCCAAGCCGACGCCGTCGGGTCGGCTCGTTACGAATGGTTGAAAGAGGCGCTCCCGTACCTCCGCCGGCAGGCCGGGGCCGCGGTCCTTGATGGCGATCTCAATTCCGTCGTTCCGGCTCTGGAGCTTCACCTGAATAGGCTCTAGGTGGCCGGATTCCCGGTCGGCCCTGGCGGCGTTGTGCAGCAGATTCCTAATCGCCTGTTCAATGAGCTGGCTGTCACCCGTGATGTGGGGCGAGGTAAGTTCTTCAGCGGAGACCTCGATCTGCTTGGCGTCGAGACCCGGGTCGACTGTAGCCCTGTAAACGAGCTGGGCGAGGTCGAATTTCTCAATGCGGCGGGTCTCGGGTCGAGCGAAGGTGAGAAAGTCCTCCAGCACACGCTGCAAGTGATCGCTCTCACGGCGGATCTCCGAGAGATAGTCGACGATGGTCTCCTCTTCCGGTCGGCGCTCGATGAGCGTCAGGTAACCGCGCACGGTGCCCAAGCTGTTGCGCAACTCGTGGGCGAGGCCGGCGGCGAGCTGTCCGAGTTGAGCCAGGTCATCGGCGACTTTCTCCTCGGCGGCAAGTCGACGCGATTCCGTGAGATCGATGAACAGAGCGAGGTATCCGCGGACGCTGCCGTCATCGCGCCGTAGAGCGTGAATCGTTAGACCCAGAGTGATTTCCCGGTTATCGGTTCGGACGGTGATCTCGCACCGCGGTACCCCCTCCTCTCGTTCAATCGTATTGCGCAGGAGTTTCAGTAGTTCGGGGTGACCGGTCAGTAGATCGTCGAACTCGGTGCCGCTTTCGGGGATATCCAGAGCGAGCATCTTCGAGCCCACCTCGTTGAGCGCCAGAACCGATCCGGCCCGATCCAGCAGCAGGAGGCCACTCTCCAGGCTCGGAGTGAGGGTGCGCTGCAGAGCGGCAATGTCATCGTCATCACTCTCTGGTAGCCGGGCCAGAGCTGCGATGGCTTTTTCGAAGGTCCCAATGAGAAAGGAAACTTCATCTTCGTCGGCACCGCTGGGGTCGAGGCTGCGAGCCTGCTTGAGGAGAATGTCGTAGGGTTTCAGTGCGTGGCGCAGAAAGATCATCACGAGCAGCCCCATGCAAAAATTCACCGGCAACACAATCCAGGCGAGAAGTTTCAGATTCCTCTGCTGCCGCGCCAGCTCGGAGGCGGGTAGGTCGACGCGCAAGATAGTCTGCTGAGCGGCATCGGGCAGCATGGCGAAGCCGGCAATGCTTTCAGGCAGCAGCTCGTTCGGCCCGATACCGATGAAACTCTCTAGTGGACGCCCTTCTAGAGGCGCCAGCAAATTGTCTGAGTCGAAAACGCCGATCTTCGAAAGCGTCTCTCCATCGGTGCTGATCAATGCGGCGCGGTCGGCTTGCGCTGCTTCGCGCTGCAAGGCGAGTTGGCTGATCTTAGGCTCCAGCAGTGCTACCGATAGTCGAAAAGCGGTGTCGGCCGCCTCTTCCTGCCGGTCTAGGATCAGTAGTTGAATCGCGTTGCGATACGAAAGCAGGGTAAATGTTGACAAGAGAACCAGAATCAACATCGCCACTGGCAGCAGAATGAGCAATTCCCGACGCAGACCCAGACGGGGCCAGCCGCTGACCCGTCTCTGTTTGGAGTGAACTTCTGCCACGGACACACTAGTTCCTGAGCTAATAGAACAGACGGCTGTACCACGCGATGATCGGGGCTTTGGCGAAGAGAGTGACGAGGGCTCCGAGGGCCAAGAACACGCCGAACGGAAGCTTAGACTGAAACCCTAGACGACCGGCGAAGAGCAGGGGCAGACCGACCAGACTGCCACTGACCGAAGCGATGGACAGCGTAATGAGGACCCCTTGCCAACCCAGGTACGCGCCGATGAGCGCCAACATGTTGACGTCGCCTAGGCCCATTCCTTCCACTCCTCGCAGCCAGTACCAACCGTTAATCAGGAGGATCAAGATGCCCGCTCCAATCAGTGCGCCGAGGCCGGCGTCGAGCCAAGATGTGTCGGGGATCCAAGGCTGCAACACCAAGCCCAGCAGTAGGCCCGGAAAGGTGATTTTGTCTGGAAGCAAGTAGTGTTCTAAGTCAATGGCGGCCAGCACCAGCATCAGGCAGCCGAAAAGGGCTGCTACGAGTGTAGTGGCTCCTAAACCAAAGTGTTGGGTCACAGCCAGAAAAAGGATCGCGGTCAGCAGTTCGATCAGCGGGTACCGGGCCGCGATCGGCGCGCGACAGCAGCGGCAGCGGCCCTTCAAGACGAAGTAGCTCAATACAGGGATATTGTCGACAGGCCGGATCGGTACGCGGCAGTAAGGGCATCTAGACCGGGGCTTCACCGTCGAAAAATTTCTGGGAAGCCGCGAGATCAGGACGTTCAGATGGCTACCGATCAGCAGGCCTAGCAGGACGACGCCAATCGTCGTTAGGTACTCAGGGAACATTGGGGGTGATTGTACGCCAAACGAGCGGGATCGCTCGAACGGATTTGGTTCAATCGAGAGACTTAGGGTTCGCGAGGAAATAACTTACCGTTTTCGCATCCCATCTTCGGGTCATCTTCGATCGATGCTCACGCCCAAAATCCTCAACGTGGCCGGGCCACGTCTGCGGTTTTGCTCCCCCGGATCCACCGAATCTAACCCAAAACTGGGCGCGAATTCTGTGAAGTTATTTCTTCGCGAACCCTTAGGGGCGGTGGAGTGGTGTCTATCGCCGCCGCTGCCGAGCTCAAGGCCTCTCGTGAAAAGTATCTCTCAGCTCGGGGCTGAACTTTCGGCCGATCCTGGAGCGATAACCTTTAATTCGACCTGGCTTTCGAGAAGTCCGGACAGCTCTGCCTCTACTTTCTTAATATCGACGTCGTGGAGTATCAGCAAGCGAATCCGCGCTGTTGCCTGATCTGGGGTCACGTTGGTTTTCTCGCCGGCGCGAACAGCGAGCACTTCGACGCTCCTGACATACGCGTCAAGGGGTCCAGAGGGCCCGGGGTCTGGTGAGCTACGCGGGTCAGTTGGAGTCTCGAAGGATTGCACAATGCGCTGCAGAGTCCGGATAAGGCGATGCGGAGCGCTGCAAGGATTCAGGCTCGAACCATGCCCGCCGCGGCCGTAGGCGGTAAGTTCGATGATGAGAATTTGATCCGGATCTGAAAGCCGAGTTTCCTCAGAAA
>JAZFTL010000254.1:0-4352 GCA_036446675.1 Thermoanaerobaculia bacterium | reverse complement strand
CGGCCGGGTCCTGGACCTCCTCAATTCAAGGGATGGAAGATTCGTGGTCTTGCTGGATGAACAGCGTGTGCTATTCGTCTCGAGAGATTCGATTCTGCGGGCAAGGGTGTAGACCCTCTCGTTGCGCGGAAAAAGTTATTGATCGGGGAGACGCATGGCAAGGCTAGATAAGTTACTGATGGCGATTCTCGTCAACAAGATGAACGATCTGGTCCTTGAACCGGAGCAACTTCCCAGAATGAGAGGACCCAGCGGCGAGCGTGAGTTCACCAAATCGAAACTGTCCTCTACTCTAATCCGCCAGCTTTTGATTGAAGTGACGCCAAGCGGTACTCTGCCCGACAAGATAGAGGGCGACTCGTGGGTCTTTAACTATCAGCTCGAGGGCAGGGTCTATCAGTTTAGAAATACCATCAGTCAAGAGGGCTGGCGCAGTGTCGTAGCACCGATTCCAGATCAAGCGCCACTCGATGAGATCCGGCAGGAGATGGTTGCCGAGCGAGAACAGGCGGAGGATACGGCAACTGAGACAGCTACAGGTGATGAGGCGACGCCGCTGCAAGGGGGTGGGGAGCATTCTACTCTACGGGTAGACAGTATTCGAGATTTGCTCGAAATCGTCCTTCGAGAAGAAGCGTCGGACCTCCATATCTCGGCGGACCAGACCCCTCGTATCCGAGTTCATGGGAGTTTGACTCAGATTCAGGGCATAGGACCGCTGAGTGCGGGTCGCGTGCGAGACCTAATTTTCGAGGTTACGCCGCAGCGAAACCGAGAGGAGTTCGAGCGTCGTAACGACACCGACTTTGCCTATGAGATTCCGGGTCAGGGGCGCTTCCGGGTCAATGTATTCCATGACCACCATGGCGTAGGAGGAGTCTTCCGGCAGATTCCCGAACAGATTCCAACCTTCGAGCAGCTTGGACTGCCTGAAGTTCTCAGATCTCTTGTGCACCTCTCGAAGGGTTTGGTTCTGGTTACAGGGCCCACCGGATCGGGCAAATCGACTTCACTTGCGGCGATCATCAATCTCATCAACCAACAGCGAGAGGATCACATCATTACGGTCGAGGACCCAATCGAATTTGTGCATCCATCAAAAAAGTGCCTGGTGAATCAACGCGAGGTGGGCGTTCACACCAGCTCTTTCAAAGACGCCCTCCGAGCCGCACTACGCGAGGATCCTGACATCATTCTGGTCGGCGAGTTGCGCGATCTCGAGACAGTCTCCATCGCAATCGAGACGGCAGAGACCGGTCATTTGGTATTCGGCACCTTGCACACAACGACTGCACCATCCACCGTCGAGCGGGTGATTGACCAGTTTCCTGCAGATCAGCAGAGCCAAATTCGCATGATGCTCGCAGAGAGTCTGCGCGCCGTAGTTGCACAGACGCTGTTAAAGAAAATCGGCGGGGGGAGGGTTGCCGCTTTCGAGGTTCTCCTCGGTAATCCAGCAGTGGCGAATCTGATTCGGGAAGGCAAGACTTTCCAAATCGCCTCAGCTATGCAAACGGGCAAGCAGCAAGGGATGATCATGATGAACGATGCGTTGATGGAGCTGGTGTCCAAGAAATTGGTGACTCCGGAGGAGGCCTACTCGAAGGCGGTCAATCAGGAGCGCTTGCTCAAGAAATTCGAGACTGCCGATATTCGGTTGGATCTCGATGCCGTGGGAAGCTAGAGAATGCGGCGCTTTGTTGGGAGAGTTCTCGCTACAGACCTGCAGCTGCTCGTTGGAGTAGTGCTGAGCGCCCTGCTGTTGGGCTATTGTGGCGGCCAAGAAGTCGAGCCAACCTCCATCCCGCCCCGGGGCGGGCGCGAGGGTGTCGTTGAGTTCTCTCCGGAAGAGGCGCACTCGGCTCGGCCGGAGAGTATGGAGTCGAAGCTTCGCCCTAGGATGAAGATCTGGGCTAGTGAATTTCGGCAAGCTGCATACCCGATAGTGCTGATGTTTTTGGAGTTCGAATCCGAGGAAGGCCTTGGAGAAGAGCAGTGCCGTCTGCTTTACGAGTTGCAATCAAACTTTGGCGAGCTGGCAAGTCCTCCTGACGCGGCTCTAGCTCAGCTTGTAGTACCTTTTCATGCGAGCCTGGATGAGCCAGTCCGACTCTGTCGAATTTGGGATCCAGGGCCACTTGCTAGTGAACTTCTTTTTGTCGAACAGGGAATCGCGGTAATCGACCTGAATTTGGCAACATTTTACGGGTACCAAGCGTTACCGGAACTGGCCTCTTCGGTTCACGCAACTTCTGGGCGGATAGAACCGGTCGATCTGGGCGACGGGGAGATCCGGGTCAGGTATGTGCGAAACCGGTGATCCAAGGGGTGACGCAGCTATCTAACAGCCCCTGGAGTAGAACCAAACTGCAGGTTGTCCACTTGCGGAGTGCCCCGGTATCCATCCCGTAGCGAAAACACGAGGTTCGCGCCCGGTACAGGCCGATTCCTCCAGTAGCTCTACCCGAAACCATAGACGGTCATCGAGCCTGCGCGACTCGAGGGTCCGCACGGAGATTTCGTCACCGAGGCGGCGGCGCCAAGCAGGATCCATGGCAGTCGTGACGGTAGCAAAGCGGGGCGACTCGTAGAGTTTCCCGTTCCATTCGGAAGTCAGGTACGAGAGGCCATCTTCGATCAGATTCTCGAAGGGGTGAAAGGCTTCATGGTCCCCGGGCTGGATCCAACCAGTTCCGGCCGGTTCGAGCTGTACCCGGAACCAATCGCGGGCGCGCTCAAGCGTTACTATTCCAGAACTTTCATAGCTATACTCAAGTTTTTTGACTCTTGATGTGTCCGGGATTCTTGCAGCGATCTCGCCCACCGTAGACGGTTGAGCGTAGATTGCGATGGAGTTTCCGGAGGGCTCGGCCCAGAGTCCCTCGGAAAAGCCACCTAATAGGTTCGGGACCTCGAGGATTCCAATAAGCGGTTCAGCCAGTCCATTGGACTCGACTGCGCTCGGCGTGACCACAGCCTTAGTCATCGGCCGCGTCGGGAAACTTCGCGGAGATTCAGGAATTCCGCAGTCTTCCGAGAACATCCACCCCAGGCTCTGAAATTGATCGGCCTCTTCGTTGAGGATGTAAACCTGGGAAAGTTCCAGCTGGTGGTCGCCGTTTACCTCGACCCGATACAGAAATCCTTCGCGAACCCACTCGACGGTTTCAACCTGAATCCGAGTAAACCAATCTTCGTTCACTATGACCTTGGTTTGTCGAATGGCCTCAACAGCGCGGTCGGCAACATCCCGATTGACCAGCGCGCATATGTCTGCCCTCACCGGCAGGGCTACCAGGCAGCAAATTCCCAGAAACAGCCGGGCGCGACCGGAGGGGTTTGGCATCCATCGACTCATAGCAGGGGGGGCACGCCTCAGTTCACCCAGAGATCGACGCGCTCGAATCTGTCGACGTCGATCAGGCCCAAGTCGGTAAGCTTCAGACTGGGTATAACTTCCAACGCTAGGAAACTCATGGCCATAAATGGATCATGTAGCGGCGACCCCAGGCTTGCCGCCTGCTCCAGAGCTCGATCGAGTTGGCGCCGCACCTCGTGGATAGGCTCCTCGCTCATCAACCCTCCAAGACGCAATGGTACCTCAGCTGACACCGTTTCACCTTCTGCAACGATTAGACCCCCGCCGATTGCGGCGGCACGACGAGCTGCCGTCTCCATTGAACGGTCATCGGCGCCGATGACTATCAGGTTGTGGTGATCATGAGCGACAGATGACGCCAAAGCACCGCGTCTCAATCCAAATCCCTTAACGAATCCTTTGCCGATAGTACCGGAGGCTCGGTGGCGTTCGATGACGACCATCTTCAAGATGTCTCGCTCGGGATCCGCTACCGCCAGGCCGTTTCGAATCAGAATCTTTTCGGTAAGGTGACGAGTGACAAGTTGATCTGGAACGATTCCGATAACACGGGCCTCGGTTCCAGCTCCGGGGATAGAAAAGTCGAGGCGTTCCCAATTTATGTTCATGGTGCTGCGCAGAGGGAAACTCGGGCGCTTGGATCGCGGCACGGTCATCCTTCCATCGCTGGCAACCAGTGAGCCGCCGCGGATTACGAGATGTGGTCGTGGAGCGTCGAGATCTTCGAAAGCTACGAGGTCGGCCCGCCGCCCGGGTGCGATAGCTCCTCTATCGTACAGGCGAAAATATTGGGCAGGATTCAACGTTGCCATCCGAATCGCCACGACCGGATCGATACCTTCGGAGATCGCGGTCCGGATCATGAAGTCTATGTGCCCCTCATCCAGCAAATCAGCCGGCTGTCGGTCGTCGGTGCAGAAGCAAATCCTGTGGTGATTCTTGTCGGTGACCAGAGGCAAGAGAGTTTTGAGGT
>JAZFTL010000253.1:0-6456 GCA_036446675.1 Thermoanaerobaculia bacterium | reverse complement strand
TCGGCGATGGCCTACGATAGCGCCCGTGACCTGACTCTGCTGTTTGGAGGCTTCGTCTGTGGAGCGGGCTGCGCCGAGTTCGTTGGCGACACCTGGGAGTGGAACGGTAAGAAGTGGAAGCAGGTAGCCACTTCGGGACCTTCACCGCGGCGCGCTCCAATGGTCTATGACAGCGCGCGAGGGGTGATGGTGCTGTTCTCGGGAGCGATCTTCGGAGATTCTCCCGCCGACACTTGGGAGTGGGACGGAAACAGCTGGACAGAGGTCAGCACTTCGGGGCCTCCCGGACGGTCCCCTGCGGGTCTTGCATACGACAGTAAGCGCGGCGTGACGGTGCTGTTTGGAGGTGCTACAAGATCGGGCAACTTGAACGACACCTGGGAATGGGATGGCAATGCGTGGACCCAGGTCAGTTCGACAGGACCCTCACCCCGTTGGGGATCCAGCATGGTCTACGACAGCAGGAGAGGTGTAGTGGTCCTCTATGGAGGTCACGCAAACTCGCCCGACGAGGATTTTGATGACACCTGGGAGTGGAACGGGAAGACTTGGAAGCAGGTGAGCGTTGGTGGTCCGTCGGCCCGCAAGCTGCACGTAGCTGCCTATGACGGCGCCCGCGGCCAGACGGTGGTGTTCGGAGGTCGCGCCGACCTTGGGGAGACCAATCTTGGGGACACCTGGGTTCTACGCTCCCGAGTCGCCTCTGCGCACTCGGATTACACCGGTGACGGCCGCGCCGATCTCGCCGTCTACAACCCCAAGACCCATCGTTGGAAGGTTAAGGGCAAGAGGAAGAAGCCCAAGTTCGGCGCCCCGAATGCCCAACCGGCTGGGGGGGACTACGACGGCAACGGCAAGACCGACATGGCCTACTTTGACGCCGCCCAGGGCCTCTGGAACGTGCGTAACCAGTTCACCATCTCAGAGTTCGGGCAGCCGGGAGACATCGCCGCCCAGGGTGACTTTGACGGCGACGGCAAGACCGATCCCGCTTTTTTTCGACCCTCTACCGGGACCTGGCACATCGCCGAAGGAGCTGACCTCCAGGCAGCCGCAGCTGCCACGGCGGCCGGTACGGCCTATTCGTCGCTCCTTCAAGTCGAGGAGGTCTCGTTCGGGCAGATGGGCGATCTGCCGATCACAGGTGATTTCGACGGCGATGGGATGACCGATCTGGCGGTCTATCGCCCTAAAAAGAAGCTCTGGATCATCAAAGATCAGAAGCGGTTTAAATTCGGTAAGAGCGGCGGAATTCCCGTGCCGGCCGACTACGACGGCGACGGCAAGACCGACATTGCCGTCTGGCTACCCAAGTCGGGCCAATGGCTGGTGCGCCGGGGCGGAAGGGCAAAACTTGGCAAGATCGGGGATCTTCCCGTGCCGGCCGACTTCGACGGCGACGGTGCGGCGGACTTTGCCGTGTACGACCCGGCGACCCAACTGTGGAAGGTGTGGGAGCAGTTCGAGAAGGTTCACGGTAAGTTCGGCGAACTGCCGCTGGTGGGGGAAAGATAGCGGGGCACCCGCCTCTATTGCGCGCTCATCTCCCGGTGGAGCCAAGCCTTGGCGAGGGTCGAGGAGCGGTAAACACTCCGTTCTGAGATCGCCAAGGCCTCGGCGGTTTCCTCTACCGTGAGGCCCGCGAAGTAACGCAGCTTCACCACCTGGGCCATCTGCGCATCCTGCTCCTCCAGACGGTCGAGTCCGGCGTCCAGGGCCAAGAGCGTCTCGCTGCGAGGCTGCTCGGCACCAGCCGACGACTCCAGTTCGACTCGCTGCTGCCTACCCCCATGCTTCTTGCGGGAATAGCGCCGAGCCCGTTCGATCAGGATGCGTCGCATCGCCTCGGCCGCGGCAGTGAAGAAATGGGCCCGGCTCTCCCAGCCATGTTCCTGGCCGCCCAGCAGTCGGAGGTAGGCTTCATGCACCAGGGCTGTAGGCTGGAGAGTCTGTCCCGGCCTTTCCCGCGCCATCTTGGCTCTGGCCATCCGGCGCAGCTCGTCATATACCAGTGAATAGAGCTGGTCGGCTTGGTCCGGTTCGCCGGCGCCCATGGCTTTCAGGATCTGCGTGATCTGGTGGGGTGGAGAGGATTGCGAGTCGGCCATGTTCGACATTCTATGTCGAACCGTACTCCTTGGAGCTGACCTGTTCTCGTTTCTCGAGTTCCCGCCGGATAACGAAGTCGGAATCGGCGTAGGCGCAGTAGCGACGCAGCTCATTTTCGATTTCCTGAGCGTCTGCCTCCCGATCTAGTTTGCGGTAGAGCTCCGCAAGCCGTAACTGGTTTTCCATCCAGTAGAACCTGTCTCCTTGCGACACTCGTGCCTTCATCTCCGAGGCTGCCCCTAGCGCCTGCAGCCCTTGCTCCGAACGGCCCAGCGCTTCCCAAGCAAGAGCTAGGACCTCGGCGCTGTAGAAGTCATGCCAGAAAGGGCCGAGTCGGCCGGGGAGCAGAGTGAGGCCTTGCTCAAGCAGGGAGACGGCCTCTTCAAATCTGCCCTGGTAGAAGGCCAGGGCACCCTGAGCGGTTTGGACGTATCCGGCCTCTCCTGGAGCCGCCTCCTCAGGGAGACTCGAGAGGAGCTGTGCGGCGCGCTCTTGCTCTCCTAGTCTGGCCAGTACGAGCGCTCGCCTCCCGGCATGCGCAGCGTTCGAAGGCGGTCTCGCTGTCTCGAGGTATTCTCTCAGTGGCCCTTGATCTCCCTTGCTGGAGGCCAAGTATTGTGGAAAATAGCCTTCTCGGTCTCTTTGCGAAAGGAACACGCTAACGTTTTCCGCTTTCTGGAGCATTCCCAGATCCAAGTAGTAGTTCACTGAAAATGAAGCAAACCGCTCCCGGTCGCCGCTCTGTCGAGTGCTCAGGGTGTCGGCTATGCGATTAACCTCCCGCACGACCCCCTCGAGGTCCCCGCGGACCCACAGCTCGTGCGCTCGAAAGAACTCCAGCCAGGGCACCGCCGTGGGGTGTTCCCCGAACTTGAGGTGGTCCGGGAGTTGTTGTGCCCGCTGGACATACACTCGGGCCTCCTCCAGCCGACCTGCCGAATGGGTAAGATGCCACGCTGCCCCATGAGCGATACCAAAGTCATTGGGTAACAGATCCGAAGCGTGGACCAGGTAGGGCCATGCCTCTTGGTAACGGCCCAGTCTCTCCAGATAGTGTTTTAAGTTGAGATTGGCCCAATAGTGATCGGGCTCGATTTGGAGGAGGGCTCTATACTGGGTCATCGCCTCCTCCAAATTTTCTCGAAATCCATGGTAGCTGCCGCGGATGAAGTACCGCTCTACGGCTGTCGCCTCATTAGCCAGCTCCAAGGCTCTCTCGGCGTGTGGAAGATACTCCTCAGGCGGGCGCCCCTGACGCTTGATCGCATACGCGAGGTGGGTGTGAGCCGAAGCGAATGTGGGGTCCTCGGTGATCGCCTCCTGTAGCAGTTCTTCGGCCGTCCGGTTTTTCTCGTCCTCGAACCCGGCCTCCCCCTGTACCGCCAAGAGGAAGAGCTGATCGGCTTGGGAGTAGAGTTGCAGGGCTCGCAGGGAGGGGGTCGAGACCGCCCGCAGCTCTGCTTCGCTCTTGCGGATCGTGGGGAGGGCCTCGCCTAGAGTCTCCCGAACCCGGCTGGAAAGTCGGCGGACGGCGGGGAGGACAGCCTCTTGTCCTGCAGCCTCCTCGCTGAGGCTGACGACCGTGACCCCTTCTCCAGGGTCGACGAGTTCGACACTCAGCACATACGCCGAGCCCACTTTCTCGATCTGACCGGTCAGAAGCGCCCGGATTCCGCCATCGCGAAGCGCCACTTCCCGAGCCAGAGGGATATCCATCGGCGCATCGGCCGGTTGCTGCATCAGTTGCAGCGTGTTTCCCACCCGCTGTCGCGGCACCACATTGACGAACCGGGAGTTCGATAGCTCCCGGTCCAGGGCAGCTTCCAAAGTGCCGTCGAACAGGTCCTCCCCCGTGCGGTTCTCAAATGCCGCAATCAACACCCAGTCGCGCTCGCCGAACCCTAGCGCTTCGGCCGCGAGTGGCGAATCTGGAGAAAACAGTTGAGGCCCGATGAGAAAAGCTAGTACGGTCAGGACCGCTGCGGTCACACCGCTCAATGCCCAGCGCCGCTTGCGGCGCGGCGTCCAGCGTAACGGCACCGTTTCGCCTTTGAGTGCCGCCACCACCTCCCCCGGAGACTGAAATCGCTCCTCCGGCTCTCTCTCCAGGCAGCGCAGGATTGTCCGTTCCCATAATCTGTCGAGCTCCGGTACCCGCTGGCGGGGTGACGGAGCCTTCTGTCTCAACCGTTGCAAGGCGCCGGAGATCGGGGTGTCGCCACTGAATGGAAGTTCTCCGGTCATCATCTCGTAGATCAGGAGTCCCAAAGCATAAACATCCGTGGCCTCAGTCGTCCGCCCCCGCTCCAGCTGCTCCGGGGCCATGTATGCCGGAGTGCCCAAGAGTTCCCCGGTGCGGGTAATGTGCTCTGTCCTACCCTCGCCGGACTGCTTGGAGATTGCCAGGCCAAAGTCGGTGACGACTGCCCGCACTCCCTCGCCGTCCGGGACAAGCATGACGTTGCCGCTTTTGAGATCCCGATGAATCACCCCCACCCGGTGGGCCTCGGAAAGTGCCGCTACGACCTGTTCGACAATGGGAAGGGCTGCCTCGGGAGACCATGCCCCCTCCCGCTTCAACCGCGCCGCCAAGGTCTCCCCCTCCAAAAGCTCCATGGTGAGGAATAGGAGAGTCTTACCATGGAGACCCAAGTCGAAGATACGACAAGCGTTCGGGTGGGTTACCTGGCGAGCGAGGTGGATTTCGCGGCGGAATCGATCTTGCGCCGAAGCTCCCCGAGCGATCTCAGGGCGTAGAACTTTCACTGCTACGGAAGAATCCAGCTCACGGTCATGGGCCTCATAGACTGTGCCCATGCCACCCCGACCCAAGAGACGTACGATCTCGAAACGATCGGCTAATACATCGCCGGGAGCCAGGGTGGACGACTCCAGGCTTTCCGGATCAAGGGTCGAGTCGGAAAAGTCCGCTCTGAGATCCAGAGCCACGTGCGCCAGATCGTCCAGCAGACTTGGCTCCTCAGCATGGGCGTCCAGGAGGGCTTCAATTTCATGGCGCAGCTCGGGATCGGTAGCGCATGCCTCTTCCAGATAGGCCCGCCGCTCGGCGGACTCGAGTTCCAAAGTCTCATGGAACAGTTCGCTCTGCCGCTGCCAACGGTCGGGAGACTCGATCTGACGTGCCATAGAGGATTCCAGTGCTCGTAACTATATCGCAGACAGTAGACGCTATTATCGAAGCAAAAACCGTGACCCCCGGTTCTTGAGAAAACAGCTAAGTTCCAGGAGTGTCCAGAAGAAAGGGAGCTGGATTCGAAGAGAGCGTTTCAACGCTTACCTCGAATCCAACTCAGTAAGTCCTTTCTGGGTTGTTCAGCCTCGTATCTCAAATTCAAGGTATCGGAATTCTGACCTTGATTGTAGACCCTTGGTCGAGCAATCCTTCCGCCGTGCAAGCACATTTTTTCGCGACCCGGCCACCACCCTCGGTCTTGATCGATACGGCTGTCCCGCCCGCGCAGCTGATCTCAGTGGTGACTCCGGCCGGCGGTGGAAACTCCTCCGCGGTGAAGCACTCCGTTTTCATGACGTACTTCACGTTATCCGTCGCACCGTTACAGCCGGCGAGGGTGCCGTCGACTGTGCCCTTGAAGAAGAAATAGAGTTGGATCTGACCGGCGCCTCCCTGTTCGGCCAGGTGAACCGGAGTTCCTATAATCCCGTTGCCAAAGCATGTTGCCGGGTCGCCCTTGCTGAGGTCTGGGTTGCTCCAAAGATGGCTGAGCAGAGGCTGGATATAAACCCGTGGCCGCGGTTGTCCACGCACCCCGCAGACGACTGAGTTGGATCCCGACTGACAGGTCAGGTTCTCGCAAGAAGATACGCCGGTCGCCGCGTCCTCGCTGCCCACGTCGAAGAAGTCACCGGAGCAGCTGGAGCACGTGGTGCCGCAGTCGTCGATTCCGACGTCGTGTCCGACCACATGGACCGCAACTTCTACGGCATCGAGCTCCGCCACATCGGGCTGGACCGTCACGAGCCCTACATCTATTACCTGTTCCAGCGGGACCATACCGACGAATGGGGCAGGGACCCGACGCTGGAGTATACTTACCACAGCAACTATCTCGGCGTCGGCAGCAGCGGCAGCCTGCTGGCGACCAATCTGCGATACAGCTTCGAGTTCGTCTTCGAGTCCGGCGAGAGTTCGCCTCGCACCCTTACCGGCCGGCGCGAGGACATTCACGCAATGGCGCTGGACGCGCTGGTGGAGTACTTCTTCGACGCCCCCGGCCGGCCTCGCATCGAATTCGAGTACCTCTGGGGCAGCGGCGACCGGGACAGGACCGTCAGCGCCACCTCCACCGTCGGCGGAAACACCGCCGG
>JAZFTL010000252.1:0-2614 GCA_036446675.1 Thermoanaerobaculia bacterium | reverse complement strand
TCCATCACCGAAATGGCGGCAGCAACTGGTCGCGCCAAGCAGTTCGCGGGAATGCACTTCTTCAATCCGGTCCATCTCATGCGCCTGATCGAACTGGTCCGCGGACTCGAGACGTCCGCTGAAACCTTGAGCAGCCTGACTGGCGTTGCCCTAAAGATGAAGAAAGAGGTGGTCATCGTGAACGAGGCACCCGGATTCATCACCTCCCGGATGAACGCGCTCATCGGCAACGAAGCCTTCCGCATGCTGGAGGCGGGAGTGGCCTCCGCCGAGGACATCGACAAAGCCATGAAACTCGGCCTCAATCACCCGATGGGACCGTTCGAAATGGTCGACCTTGTCGGCCTGGACATCCGATTGTCTATTCTCGAGTACCTGAACCGAACCCTAGGAGATCTATACCGGCCGAGTTCTCTGTTAGTGCAATACGTCAAGGCGGGTCGGCTTGGACGTAAGACCGGGCAGGGGATCTACAAATATGACGCAGACGGCAGGACAACGGGAAACGCGACGCCAGAGCAGATCAAGTGAGCTGGGGTCAGCGCAGAGCAGTTCGGGCCACCGGTATCAACGGGGTCGGACAGTCACCACGTCGACGATCCGTCGAGACCTGGTCCGGCCTCCCCGGGCAGACCCAACTCCAGGAAGGGCCCGAGACGGCTTCCCGCTTCCCTCCCATATAGCCCAACGCGCTTAATGCCGAGCGTGTCGCAGCAAGGTCTCCGCTTCCTCCTTCCGAGGTAAAAGGTGCTGTCACCCAGGGACTGCTTTCGGCCAGCTCTCGCATCAGCCGAAGCGCCTCTTCCGGCCTGCGTCTGTAGAGGTTACGCTGCTCAGCCGGATCCTCCACCAAGTTGAACAGTTCGCTTTGCTCGGGACGCGTCGGGCGATAGATCAACTTCCACTCTCGATCCATCGCGCAATACAGGAAATCGTCATGCGGTCGCCGGCTGACTATTTCGGCATTCAAGTCGAAGCTGTTGATCTGGTCCGCGAACGCTATGCGCCCCGATTCATCATCACCCTCCATCATCTGGAGTAGGCTCTTGCCTGAAACCTTCATTGGTAACTCGATACCAAGAATTTCCAGAACAGTGGGAAAAATGTCCGTCGTCCTCACTAACGCCAGGAGGCGATCCACCTGGTCGAGCCAGGGTACCTTGATAATCAAAGGCACCCGGATTTGCTCTTGATAGAGAATCCGATGAAAGCCCCAACCGTGGTCTCCGAGACCCTGGCCGTGATCGGACACGACTACAATCATCGTCTGGTCGTCCTTGCCGCTCTCCCTAAGGTGCTGAAATATGCGACCGATCTGAGAGTCCATGAATCTAACCTCGGCAGCATACACGGATCTGTTCGACGAGAGTACAGCTCCTACCCCCTCTTCGAGAGTCGAGCCTTCCCCCACGGTCTGCATGAACTTGGCGGGCGGCAACAGCACCCGATCGTGAGGATCCCAGTAGTGAACCCACAGAAAATAAGGGTCTTCAATCTCCTTCAAGAAGGTAAGGACGAGATCTGTAGTGTCGTCTGAACGACGCTGCAAGCGGCGCCCTGGCCGCGTCAGGCGGCGCGGATGGATTGCCGCTAAGGCAAAACTCTCAAACGCTTCGAAGCCCCTATCGAGCCCGAAATGAGCCGACACTGGAAAGGCACTGTGTATGGCAGCTGTATGGTAACCATGCTCCTGCAGTACAGTCGCTAAGGTAGGCACGTCGGGACGCAGCCTGAAACCCCCGGCGGCGGAGAGAACCCTGAGACCGTGCGCCTGATTGTTGAGTCCCGTAAGAATGGAGGCGTGTGAGACAGGCGTGACTGCCGCCGTACTGATCGCTAAATCAAAGCGACTACCTTCCGCAGCGAGCTGGTCGAGGTGTGGAGTGATCGATTCCGGATAGCCGTAAGTACTGAGAAAGTCGGCGCGGGTCGTGTCCAGAGTGATGAGTATCACGCTGTGAGCACGATCATCGACTCTGCCGCCACAAGTCACTGCCGCCACCGCGACCAACCAAATCAGAAGTTTATTTTTCAGCATCCGGCAAGTCCATCTACCGATCTATCGCACGATCTGTCGTCACCGTGGCTGTTACCGTACCCTGGTGCTTCGGCCCTTCTCTAAAAACTGCGACTCGGCGAGGATGATCTCGCTCAGGCGCCGGCGAGGGTCGGAGCCGACCGGCTGCTCCAAGGGTTGATCGTCAAGGTCGGTGTAGAACAGAGGTTGCCCCCCGGCCACACCCGACTCGAAGTACAGCTTATGATTATTCTCGACCAGAACGTAGCGTCCAACCCCGCCGAGTCTCTCCCTTTCCAACTTGGTGGCCTCCCCCTTGCGCAGCGGAGCAACGATCACTGCGTAGTCCCGCGTCGGATCGAAATTTACGAGGTTCTTGCCCCCGAAATAGGCGGCGAGATCGAGGTCCACTCCTAACAGCGAGAGTATGGTCGGTGAGAGATCGGAGTGGGAGGTCGTCGTGTAATCGGTCCGCAACGGCCGCGGCGATCGGATGAGGAGTGGCACCTGCGTTTGAAAACGGTTCATTGCGGTTGAATGCCCAAGTAATCCGAATTCGAAGAACTCCTCGCCGTGATCGCCCAGGAAGACGACGAT
>JAZFTL010000251.1:0-5107 GCA_036446675.1 Thermoanaerobaculia bacterium | reverse complement strand
ATGTTCAGGGTAGGCCTCACCTTTGAGCCCTCGTTCTCCGCCAGTCAGCCCGAGTTCTTGTTTACCGGTCAGTACGATTCGGCAGCAGTCGGGCATCAGCACTTTGATGTGGCCTACGATCGAGAGAGATTTCTGATGATTAAGCATGGGGAAACGGTCGGTCCGAGCGAGGTTCGAGTGGTTCTCAACTGGGTTGATGAGTTGGCGGAGTAGCCTGATCTCCAGCTCGGTGTTCTATGCCGCCAGATAGCACGACCTAATCTCGTCTCATGAAGGGTGAGTACGCGAGCCATGCCGATGGTCGCTCCGGCAGCTGCGTTGCTGGTGAGCTTGACTCTGGCGCTGCGCGCTGGATATGCATCGATTCCGCTGGCCCTGGCTGGGATTGGGCTGGGATGGGCTCTCGGTAGTCGCTCTGGCTTGTTCGTGGTCGCCGGCTTTCTTGGAGCTCTGTGCGGCTGGATGCAGGTGGGCGCCCCGGGCCTAGACGCTGCACCGATTTTGCTGGATCGACCCGTGGAGATCGTCGGCGCGACTGTTGGGCCTTGGACTCGGTCGAGGTTCGGATGGTCGGTACCCCTAAGGAGCCGCTACGTTAGGCAGGGGAACGATCTTACCCAATGGCAGGGAACGATACGTGTGTATGTCGGAAGGTCCGAGGGGAATCTGCCGGTGGGACAGATTCGGGCAAAAGGGTACCTCAAACGCTCGTTTACTCTGGGAACGAATCGGGTATTCGCCAATCGGCTCTGGAGCCTGTCATCCAAATCAGCTCGATTCGTAAGACAAGATCCACTTCGAGAGAATTCTCGCTGGAGTCTCATTGCGTTTCGGCTTCGATCCCGGATCGAGAATCTATTCGAGTCTCTAGATGCCGAGAGGAGGGGGGTGATTTTGGCGCGTGCCTTGGTGTTGGGGGACGTTTCGCAGGTCCCCAAGAGATGGATCCGGGGCCTGAGGCGAGCCGGTTTGGCTCACTTGCTGGCTGTCTCAGGGCTGCATGCGGGTATCCTTGCGGGCTTCGTTTTACTGGTGACCTATAGACTCCCGTTCCTGTTTAGAATTCTACTGGCCTGTGCATCTTTGATCTGCTATCTCGCGGTCATCGGTCCCCGTCCCGGGCTGGTGCGATCCTCGGGGATGGCGGTCCTGGCCTGTTTTTCGATCTTCCTCGAGCGCCCGCCTCAGGTCGGGAATATGCTCGCGGTAGCAGCTGTCTTGCTGGTTGCGGCGCAACCTGATCTGGTCAATGACCTTGGCTTTCAACTTACGATGTCCGCTACAGCCGGGATCGTCTACTTGAGCCCGCACCTCAGTCGACGGTGGCATCTTGTACCGCTCCAGCTGCGCTCGCCGCTGGCGATCGGGGTATCTGCGCAGGTAGCCTCTATGCCGTGGCTTCTGCCCTATGCGAACATTCTCAGCCCGATCGCTCCATTCCTGAATCTGATCGCGATACCCTGGACAGGCGTAACCCTGATCGCCGCCTACTTCTGGGGGTTTGTCTCGCTCGTTTTACCGTGGGCCGGTTTGAAGCTACTGACTGTTTTGGACTGGTTGAGTCTGCCTTTCGATTTGCAGGCCGACTTGAGACCGGCGCTCTTCGGAGTCGTCCCGGTGAAGTTGGGCTTCGGGAGCGCCGCGCTCGTAACAGCAAGTCTCGTTGCGGCGCTGCTCTGTCGGCGCGTTGCCGTTCTTGGAGTCGTTGCTGTGGTGATGTTGCTCTCTCTTGGAGGTGGTTCTCACCCGACCGATCCCACCCTGGTCATGCTGAATGTGGGTCAAGGAGATTCTCTGCTTATTCAAGACGGGACCTCAGCGGTACTGGTTGATGGCGGTGGGCTAGGGCGCCGGGATATGGCCACCAGCGTGCTACTTCCTGCCCTGGCCAAACGTGGAGTCCGTCGGCTCTCGGCCGTTGTATTAACTCACTCGGACTTCGACCATTGCGGCGGCTTGGCCGACATCATCGCCTATATTCCCGTTGAAGAGGTATGGATCGCACCGGGAGGTGGAGATTCTCCCTGTGGATTCGAACTCCTCTCGACGCCCTGGCTACGGTTGAGGGTTGCCTGGGAAGGGAGCAGAATCGAAGTGGGGAGGTGGTCCCTTACCAGCCTTCATCCACCTCCGGGCTCACGATTCAGGGGAAACGATCAGTCTCTCGTTCTGGTAGCAGCAGCCTTGGATCGCAGGATTCTCTTGACAGGCGATCTAGAGGATCTCGGAGAGCGTGCACTGATCTCAAAGTACGGCACTGCCGGACTCCACGCAGACATTCTCAAAGTAGCGCACCACGGCAGCAACAGTTCCACCTCGTCACGGTTTCTTGCCGTCGTGAGGCCCCGACTCGCGTTGATCTCGGCTGGAGTCGGCAATCGCTATGGACACCCATCGCAACTCGTGCTCGATCGGCTTCAAGCGCATGGAATCGGTGTCCTTCGAACCGACCAGCTAGGTGATATCGATCTTCAGTTTCTGTCTGGGCATCGATTGAAAATACTGTCCTCCAGAAATCGACCATAGCGACAACTTCCGACCGCTTGCTAGACTGACCTTTCATGGTGCCAGTTGTAGTCATTGTCGGGCCAACCGCCACGGGAAAGACCCACGTGGCGTTGGAGATTGCCGGTGCGTGTCGAGGAGAGATCATCAACTCCGATGCCCTGCAGGTGTACCGGGGATTCGATATCGGTACCGCCAAGCCGAGTTCGTTGGAGAGAGCCGGAATTCGTCACCATCTCGTCGACATCCTCGACCCACAAGAGCCCTACTCAGCCGGTCAGTTCGCTCGACTAGCGCGCCAGGCGATTGAAGATATTCGCTCCCGAGACCACCTACCAATCATTGTCGGAGGTAGTGGTCTCTACCTTCGGGCGCTGTTGCAAGGCATCTCTCCCTTGCCGGAAATAGACCCAGCAGTAAGAAGGCAGCTCCGCGAAGACCTCGAGAGGCAGGGTCTCGAACGCCTGTACAAGGAGTTGCAGAAGGTTGATCACCTGACTGCGATCAACTTACATTCAACCGATAGTCAGCGAGTTCTGAGGGCGCTGGAAGTGCTGCGGAGTACAGGGAAGCCTCTCTCCAGCTGGATCCGCGAGAAGCCGTTTGGGGCTCATGAGATGGTGTCGTGTCAGATCGGATTGACGCTGCCACGGAGCATCTTGTACGATCGAATTGCGGCCCGCGTTGGAGCCATGAAAGAACAGGGTTGGCTCACCGAGGTCGAGCAGATTTTGGCCTCGGGGGTCCGCCTCTCAGATCCGGCGTTTCAAGCTTTGGGATATAGACAGTTAGGATCACATCTTCGCGGAGAGATATCCCTTGATGAGGCACTAGGGGAGACGATCCAGGCTACGCGACGCTTTGCCAAGCGCCAGATGACGTGGTTTCGCAAGGAGCAGGATATTACCTGGTTCGACGCGCTGGAACTGCGAGCCTCGGTCGATGAAATAATGGCCTTTTTGCTCAGGCAGGGATATAGAAGCGGAAATGTTTGATCGAACGATGAGTGCTGTCTCATCACCTGTTGGCGGCGAGTCTTTGCGGGTTGATGCCGATGATCGCAGGACGCCGCCCAGCCCAGTCCATCCACGCCGAGGCCGAGGCATGTATACCAGGGTCTTGGTGCTGTCTTGCTGGTTGGCGCTTGCTCTGGGATGTGCATCTACCATCCAGCGCCCTGAGCCTCAGTTTAGAGTGGGACCGGAAAACCGGCCCTTCATGCTTACGCCTTTGGAGGGTTACCCGCGCGGCGTGGCTCCGGTCACTTCCCGGCAATTGGAAAACGGCTTTTCGGCGCTGATCCGCGACGGGAACTTTGCATCGGCGCGTCAAGTGTCGCAGTCGCTTCTGGACGTAAATCCATCTTTCCATCCGGCCATCCTCCTGGAGCTGCAAGTCGGGTTCATGGAGGGCAAGCGCCGCGCCTTGGCAGAAGCCCTCGATGCGGTCCTTGCAGAAGTCCCTGAATATCTAGCGGTACAGGTTCTGCGGGCACGAGTTGCGGAGCTGCTGAATGACATTCCCAAGGCATTCGAGATCTATTGGTCAGTGCAGTCGATCCATCCGTCGTCGGCGTCGAAGGTCAATAGGCTGCGGGTGCAAGCCCTAGCCGGCACCGCTCAAGTCATTCAGGAAGCTCTTGCGGTGGGGCACCTGCAAGAGGCGGTCGAAATGCTCGAGAAGCTGCGAAACTGGGCCCCTGGAGAGCTGCCGACTCTGCGGATTCGGCAGGCCGTGGCCCTTGCCCTCGAGGATCCCGACGCCGAGTTGCTGGCTCTGAGAGAACTCACGCGGCTCTCGCCGAACGATCTGATGGTGGCAAGGCACCATGCGGTACTGGAAACTGAAGTGGGCGACGCCGGGCTGGGCTTGAGGATATTGCAAAGACTTACGACTCGATACCCGGAGGACATGGAGTTGGAGGAACTTCTGGGTAAGGCAAAGTTCCGATGGCGGTTGCTGGTTCTTCCCGAAGAAGTGAGAAGACTGGCTGATGTCGAGGTGTTGACGCGAGCCGATTTCGCCGCGCTACTCTATTGGTTGTTCCCTGAAATAAGGTATGGGAAACCGGTCAGAGCTCGCATTGCGAACGACATATTGGGACACCCTTTTCGAGATGAAATCGTCAAGGTTGCGAATCTCGGGCTGGTCGAGATTGACGCCAACTTACATCGATTCAGCCCTGACCGGAGCCTCACCAGAGGTACTACTTTTCGAGGGTTCCTCTCCTTGTTCGAGCGAGCGCAAGACGAACCTGCCTGTCTTGGCAACTGGCGGCAGAGTCTCAACCCATCGGTGACTTTCGTCTGCCAGGCGGCCGCAAGCTGCGGCCTGATTCCCAGCCCCGCCGACTGCCTACCCGAGGCTACGGTTTCGGGAGAGGTCGTTGTCGAGATGGGTCGGCTGGCGCAGAATCAGTTGGGTATGAAATAGGGCTATGTCGGTTCGCTTCGAAGGCCTGGTGCGCCAGAGGTGACAGAGAAGGTGAATGTCAATCTACCGAATCTTCTTTCGTTACTCAGAATGGCGATTATTCCCATCTTTGTGATTGCCATTGTCAACGGAGCGGCAGATCATGCACTGGCACTCTTTGTTTTCGCCG
>JAZFTL010000250.1:0-4160 GCA_036446675.1 Thermoanaerobaculia bacterium | reverse complement strand
GGCGAAGTACTGAGTGGTGAGCGAGCCATCGAGACCGAGGAGCTCGCGGAGGCGCTCCTGATGGGCCCGAGGAACCCTTGGATCGAGCAGAACCAACGTCGGATCGCCCGGGGCCAAGTGGAGCACGCAAAAAATGAGTGTGAGTACTGGGAGCAGCAGACGACAAGAGGCGCCAAGCCGACGCAAGAGCCGAGCGGTCCGACTGAGCTTCACTGCAGTCTCCTAGCAGTCCGTGGTGGAAGTCCAGGCAGTCGCGTTGCGTGCGCCCTGGGGCCAAATGCAAGGCGGCGCGAGAGAGACGATGCCGTAGCATCGTCGAGGAGGGCCAACGCAGCAGATGGCCCCATGCCGCCGCAACCCAAAGGGCGACAAGGGCTTACGGCACGTCTGCTGCGTTACTCGTCGTCGGCGATGCCACCGCATCGACTCCTCCTTGTGTCTTGCATACATACCCCAAGACCTTATCGCGCGACCACTTGGACTTCCACCACGGGCTGCTAGCATTCAGCTCCAGCAGAAGTTATCGGCTCGATGAACCGATCGAGGCCAAGTCGCGCCTGCAAGGTACGCAAGAGGTGTAGTATGTTCGCATTCCCAAGGGAGAAAGCCTGCCATGATCCTGTTCGAAAAATTGGGTGAAATCGAGAAAACACACGAACAGCTGACGGCGCACCTCGCTGACCCGGCTACCGTGGAGGATCTCGACGACTTTCGAGATACCGGCAAGCGCTTGGCTGAACTCACTACCGTTGTCGATCTTTATCGCGATTACAAGGAGGCCTCCAGACAACAGCGGGAGACCGCGGAGATGTTGCAATCGCTGACCAAGGACGAAGAGCTCTATGAGCTGGCGCGCTGCGAATTGGATGAGTTGAACCTTCGCGTCGAGCAGATTTCGGACGAACTCCGCAGGGAGCTTACGCCAAAGGATCCCAACGACCAGCGAAATGTAGTCATCGAAGTCCGCGCCGGAACCGGCGGCAACGAAGCTTCCCTCTTTGCCGGTGAACTCTTTCGCATGTACAGCCGCTACGCTGAAAACCGGAACTGGAAAGTCCAGATTATCGATCTCTCAGAGTCAGGGATCCGAGGTATCAAGGAAGTCTCTGCGATCATCGAAGGCCGTGGAGCCTATAGCCGCCTCAAGTACGAAGCAGGAGTGCATCGGGTCCAACGCGTCCCGGAGACGGAGGCTTCCGGTCGCATTCACACCTCCGCCGTGACCGTGGCGGTCTTGCCGGAGGTCGATGATGTCGAAGTGATCATCGAAGAAAAGGACCTTAGAATCGATCGGTTCTGTTCCTCAGGCCCTGGGGGACAGGGAGTCAACACGACCTATTCCGCCATTCGAATCACGCATCTGCCGACTGGACTGGTAGTGAGCTGCCAAGATGAGCGCAGTCAAATCAAAAATCGCGCCAAGGCGCTCCGTGTGCTGAAGTCGAGATTGTTCGACATCGAGCAGGAGAAGGCCAATTCCGAGTTGACGGCGGAACGACGCAAGATGGTGGGAAGCGGCGATCGGTCGGAAAAGATTCGCACCTATAATTTCCCGCAGAATCGGGTCACAGACCATCGTATCGGCCTGACAATTCACCAACTCCCGACGCTGTTGGAGGGTGATTTGGATCCCCTGATTGATCCCCTCATTACTCATTTTCAAGCTGAGCAGATGCAGGAAAGTTTTGACCGGCCTCACAGTGCAGACGACGATTGAAAGCGAGCTGGACCGAGCTCGGCAGCGTCTTTTAGTAGCACCCTTTTGCCCGCCCACTCGAGAAGCCAACCTGCTGTTGGGTCATATCTTGGGACTCGACGAGGCGCAGCTCCTGGCCCACGACAGCGAACCGCTAGCCCCAGCCGCGGAGCTGGAATTCGCGCGCCTCCTCGAACGCCGACTGCTGGGTGAACCCGTCGCGTATCTCGTGGGCACAAAGGAGTTCTATGGCTATACATTCCAGGTCGACCGTCGAGTCCTCATCCCTCGACCCGAAACCGAGCATCTCATTGGCGCGGCGCTATCATTGGGCTTACCCGATCGAGCCCGCATCCTCGACTTGGGAACCGGCTCGGGGTGCATCGCCGTAACCCTAGCCCTCGAACTCCCATCCGCCAGAATCACTGCAGTAGATCTCTCGTTGGGAGCTCTGGTGGTAGCCGCCGCCAATGCGGACCGTCACGGAGTCGGAGATCGGGTTCACTTCGCGGCGGCGCATCTTACAACCGGTCTGGCCTTAGAATACTTCGATCTTATCGTGAGTAACCCGCCCTACATCGGCCCCGAAGAGTTGGAAAGCCTGTCGACGGAGATCCGTCACTTTGAACCGGAGTTGGCGCTCATTGCACCGCTCGACTCGCTGTCCGTTCTGACCTCGATCATGAGGCAGTGCTCCAGGGTTCGCACTGCGCCGCCGCTGGTTCTGGAAATCGGCTACGGTCAACTGGATGACCTAAGTCAACTCGCCGAGAGAATGCATTTTCAAGTCACAACCGTTATCGAAGACTATTCTGGAATACCTCGAACCCTGGTCTTAGATCGCAGCGCGGCCTCCAAGGCTTCTAATAGTTCCGCCGTGGGCAACTAGAGATGGACCGTTTTCGTATCCAAGGACCCTGTCGACTCACCGGCAGCGTAGACATCGCCGGAGCAAAGAACGCAGCTCTCCCAGCGATGGTTGCAAGCCTGCTCACAGATCAGCCTATTTTACTCCGGCGCCTGCCCAAAGTTCGAGACATCGACACCCTCGAGAAGCTACTGGGACACCTCGGAGTAACTGCCGAACATCAGGGCAATGAAGTCGTGCTGCAGGCGACGGACCGCGGATCGTATGATGATGCCCCATACGATCTGGTAAAGACCATGCGCGCCAGTGTGTTGGTTTTGGGCCCGTTGGTTACCCGACTCGGCCGCGCCCGCGTCTCTCTTCCTGGAGGATGCGCGATTGGAGTGCGTCCGATCGATCAACATCTTCAAGGGCTCGAGGCCATGGGTGCAAGAATCACTCTTGAAAAGGGCTATGTCACAGCACAGGCAGAGAGACTTGTAGGAACTCGCTTCAGATTTACCAAACCGAGCGTGACCGGAACCGAAAATCTGGTCATGGCGGCTTCGCTGGCCAGGGGTACCACGATTCTAGAGAATTGCGCTAGAGAGCCCGAAGTCATCGACCTCATCGACCTACTGACCGCGATGGGAGCCCACATCGAAGGAGCAGGTGAAGAAGTGATCGAAATCGAGGGTGTCGACGTGTTGCATGGCGCCACTCATTCGATCATTCCCGATCGAATTGAGGCCGCCACCTATCTCGTCGGCGCGGCTCTGACCAAGGGCGACGTTACTCTCCAGAACATAGTCCCCGCCGATCTGGCACCTCTTCTAGAAAAGTTGGCCGACGCCGGTTGCCAGGTCGAGGACCAAGGAAACACTCTTCGGGTACGGCGCGACGGGGAGTTGGTCTCCCGCGACGTCGTCACCTCACCGCACCCCGGTTTTCCCACCGACCTACAAGCTCAGTATATGGCGCTCATGACTCAGGCGAAAGGCGCCTCGACCATCTGCGAGACGATTTTCGAGAACCGTTTCCAACATGTACCGGAACTCCTGCGCATGGGGGCTGACATCCGAGTCGAAGGCAGCTACGCTCGTGTGCATGGTCCTTCGACTCTCTCTGGAACGACTGTGATGGCTACCGACCTTCGCGCCTCAGCCAGTCTCATCTTGGCCGGCCTCGCCGCCGAAGGAGTAACCTGGGTGGACCGAATCTATCACCTGGATAGGGGCTACGAGAGAATGGAATTGAAATTGCAGGCACTTGGAGCAAGAGTGGAGCGAATCGTAGCTTCATCGGAACCAGAGACAAGACTCTCCTCGGATTGACGGCATCGACCCAAAGCAAGATGACCGACTGCCTCTTTTGCCAAATCGCCTCAAAAGAGATCCCTGCACAGATCGTGTTCGAAAACGACCGCCTGGTCGCTTTCAGAGATCTCCAGCCACAGGCCCCGACCCATATTCTGGTGATTCCTAAGCGACACATCTCGACACTTCTCGACGTTTCCGAAACCGACGCGCAACTTCTTGGACAGCTGCAGTGCGCCGCCGTAAAGGTAGCCCGGTCCGAGGGCCTGATCAACGGCTTCAGAACGGTAATGAACTGCCT
>JAZFTL010000249.1:0-7378 GCA_036446675.1 Thermoanaerobaculia bacterium | reverse complement strand
TGAACCCGACCATGAATACACCACCGGCGAGCCCATAGTCCGGAAACCTCGCAAACCCCAGGGCAAAAACGAGTGCGAGGAGAACGGTGATGGCGAGCCACTGGCGCCGGAGCAAGACCCGAAGCAACAGGATAATCAGCAACATAGCCACGGGAACAACGAAAGCTTCAGCGATCACTTCCAGGTAGTTCGACACCGCGTACGAGACACCCGGGAAATACAAACCATGAATCTCTCCTGCGTTGGGCGGTATACCCAGCCAGCCACGGATCTGGCCGAACGAGCTAAAATAGAAACTTAAGCCGATCCCGGCTAGCGCTCCGATGAGCAGATGTCTGCCGAGAAGCGGATCCTTGAATCTCCCGTCGAGCAACCGGGTCCAGGCGATCAGGGTGTCCGGCCAGAGACGGCGAATGTAGGGCTCGGCCGCCATGTAGAACAACCAGATGATCGCCCCCCTGAAGAGGGCTGTCGCCAAACTTTCGGTCATCAAATGCAACTCGCCGAGAGTCGGGACATGATGCGTTCGCAGAATCGACTTGAGCAGCTCGACGACAAATAAGAACATCGCCAGGCGGAACGCACCCCGGCGATCGCCACGGCCCTGCCGATTGTTGCGCCAGGCGAGGAGTACCGCTCCGAAGAACAGCAAGACCTCAATGCCGCCGACGATCATGCCGGGGGCCGTCTCGGACAGCGGGGGCGCCGTGGGCACGGTGAGCTGGGGGCGGGCCCATTCGGGGACGACCTTGAAATAGACCGGGCGGCCGCGGAACGAACCGGCTTCGACGCGAACGACGCCCACGGCGTTCTCGGGATAGTGTCCGGTCCAGGCCCTCCGGGTATCCATGCCGAGGCGCGGGTTCCCGACAAACGGCGTGGGCTCGAAACTATCCGGCCCGAGTCCCGCGAGCTCGAAGAATGGGGCCCAGTCCATTGCGGTCTCGGGCTCTTCGGAGTCGTCCCCATCCGGCCCGATCGCCTGGAACCACTGCAGCCGCCCGTCAGGGTCGAGATTCAGATTGATCATGCCCGGTTCGTCGATCGGTGGACGGGAAGGGCGCACGTGACCGCCGGTCCGCGTCACCAAGTAGCTTGCGCTTTGCCGGTACCAGAAGAAAACGGGGGACGGCCGCACAGAATTTAAGCCGGCCCAACGATCGGCGGATGAGTCGTTGTCCTCGACCCAATCGAAGTAATCCTGGTGGCGGCCAAAACCGAAGGCGCGATCGGCGGGCGGATCGGTCCAGCCCGACGCTTCGATGATTTTCCGCGCTTCGACAGCCAACTCCGCCGGCGGTTTCGGGAGTGGGATCTTGTGCGGAAGGCGGTTGCGAACCCCGAGGAAGGCAATCGCGACCATTCCCAGCAAGATCGGCACCAGCAACGCAACTGCGATGACCGGACGAAGACCGCCTTCCGACCCTGCCTCGGCGACCATCGCCGGGGATGGCGTCTCACCCGCGGCGAGTGCCGCGGCCAGCGGATCGCCGCCGGGTAAGCCCGCGGCCACGGTCAGTGCCGAGGCGGGGCGACCCGCCGGATCCGTTTCCAGGCAACGCCGGATTCCGCGCTCCACCGCCGGGTCGAGGTTGTCTACCTGGCTCGCCAGGCTGGCAGGGGTGGTTTCGCGCTGTAGGCGCACCATCTCCGCGATGCTTCCGGCACTGAAAACCGGCTTGCCGGTGAACAACTCGTACAGCACCAGACCGAGGGCGTAGATGTCGGTCCGTTCGGTCAGTTCCTCCCCCGCGAGCTGTTCGGGAGCCATGTACGCGGGCGTGCCCGCGCGCGCCTCGGCGCCGCGGATGCCGCTCGTGGCGCCAGCCAGACCGAAGTCGGTGATCTTTGCCCTTCCGCGGCCGTCGATCATGACGTTGGCCGGTTTCAGGTCACGGTGCAACACGCCCTGATCGTGTGCCGCCGCGAGACCGGCGCAGATCTGGCGCGCCACCTGGACCGCCTTGTCTTCCGGCAACCTGCCGATGCGGCGGAGCAACGATGCGAGGTCCTCGCCGTCGACGTACTCCATCGACAGAAAGTGCCGGCCGTCGACCTCCCCGATGTCGAAGACGCGGCAGACGTTGGGGTGCGTGACCTTCAGTGCAAGGCGAACCTCGTTGAGGAATCGATCGAGGCGCGCGGAATCGCCCTCGAATTCTCGAGGTAACAACTTGAGCGCCACGGGTTGACCAAGTTTCAGGTCGTCGGCGCGGTAGACCTCGCCCATGCCGCCGCGGCCGAGCAACCCCACGATGCGGTAGCGCTCGGAGAACATCGCGCCGGGCAGGAACCTCGGTCCGCTGGACGGATCGCGCGAATTTGAACTCGTCTGCGGGAGCGTCGGGATCTGCGACGGAACGCTCGTCGCCGTCGGCGCCGTTGTATCGACCAGCGACGCACCACACTCGCCGCAGAAGCGCTTGCCGGCGCCGGCATCCACTCCACAAGCGGGGCAACGGCTCATCCTCTAGTTTCCCTCATAGCTTCTTTCAACGCGTCAGAATTGTACTCTAGGACGATATTGCGGTGCCGTCCAAGACATGAACCAGTGCGCTGTTCATAAGTGGTCGAGTTCTTGCATCGACTTTCGATACTCAGCGGGGAGTTCCTTCGACCGACCCTCCACATAGTCCATCCAGACCGCAACTGAAATGCCGTCAGCCACCAAATCCTCTGTGTCTTCGAGATAGAGCCCATACTCCAGCGTGAAGCTACGGTTACCAAGCTTCGTCACGCGAGCCCCCACTTCCAGCGTGGCTGGATGTTGCACCTGACGACGAAAGTTACAGGTTGCGCTAACCACTGCCGGACCTTCATCTTGGGAGCCATCCACAGCCAGACCGATGATCTCGAAATAGCGAATACGTGCCGACTCACAGTAGGTAAAATAGGCGGCATTATTGACATGTCCGAAGGCATCCATATCGCCCCAGCGAACCGGAACCGTTATCCAGACATTAAACTCTTCTCTTCGCATAACCCTGGTCTCCCTGACTAGATATAACTCGGTACTTCTTCCATAATCTAGTCGAACGGTGCAACCGAACAGACCCGTTCGCCTCTACCGCCCACACCTAACCTAGCAGCCTATGGTGAAAGTCGAGGCGATCGAAACTAGAAACGACAGACACCAACAGGAATAAGGAACAATGAATTCGTCCAGCGCACTCACCAGAGGGATCAGGGTTTCTGTACAGTCCCAGTTCGACTCGACCCGATCGCGACCTAGCGAGATCCGGTGGTTCTTTTTGTACACGGTAACCATCACCAACGAGGGAAGCCAGACTGTTCAACTCAAAAGCCGACATTGGATTATTACCGATGGCGACGGACGAGTCGAAGAGGTTCGAGGGGAAGGAGTGGTTGGAGAACAGCCCGTCCTCGAACCCGGCGCTTCCTTCGAGTACACTTCCGGCTGCCCTCTAGCAACCGACCACGGTACGATGTACGGCACCTATCAGATGATCACCGAAGATGGCGAGCACTTCGATGCGAAGATCACGACGTTCACTCTGATGGAGACTCAGACTATCCACTGATCGACGGCAGGGCGAACCACAACTCCATCCTGCAACCACCGAGTGAAAAATACCCTCCGGGAAAACAGATGAAAATTCTCAAGAGTTATGTCAACGGTAAGTGGCATAGAGCCGACCAGGGTCTTGTACCAACTTTCAACCCATCGACTGAAGAGGCGATAGCGCAGGTCTCCAGCAGCGGTATCGACTTCGGTGCAGTTCTGCGCCACGCACACCAGGCAGGTGGCCCTGCCCTGCGCAGTCTAACTTTCGCTGAGCGCGGCGCGCTCCTCAAGGACATGTCAAAGATCTTGAGGGGTAATCGTGAGGAACTGCTCGACCTCTCGAGACAGTGCAGCGGCACTACCCTGTCGGATGGTGCTTTCGATATCGATGGGGCCGGCGGCACCCTGGCCTACTACGCCCACCTGTCAAAAAGCTCGACCTCGAATACAGGCCTTCTCGAGGGCGAGGGTGTTCAGTTGGCTCGGACTGAAGCGGTTTGGGGCCAGCACCTCCTGTTTCCGTTTCAGGGCGCCGCAGTCCACATCAATGCCTTCAATTTCCCGGTATGGGGATTCGGCGAGAAAGCGGCCTGTGCACTCTTGGCCGGCATGCCGGTCATTACCAAGCCCGCCACTGCCACCGCCCTCGTTGCCGAACGTGCCGTCGAGCTCATCATAGAAGCCGGAGTGCTTCCTGAAGGATCTCTACAGCTGATTTGTGGCAGCACCGGCAACCTACTCGAGCACCTAGGGCCGCAAGATGTCATCGCCTTCACGGGTTCAGCCGACACCGCTATGACCTTGAGATCTGTCGTCGCAGTCAGTTCCGCCAATCCCCGATTCAATGTCGAGGCGGACAGCCTGAACGCGGCAATCTTCGGCGGAGGTGAAGGCGCGGTCGGGGATCAAACAAGAGATCTATTCTTGCGAGATGTTCTTCGCGAGATCACCCAGAAGGCGGGACAAAAGTGTACCGCCGTGCGCCGCATTCTAGTGCCTGCCGATCAGATGGACGAAGTGGAAAGAGCTCTTGTTGCGGGTCTCGAGACCGTCCTTACAGGCAATCCAATCGACCCCTCGGTCCATATGGGACCGCTGGCGACCGCAGATCAACTCGACGCGGCAATCAGGGGAGTGGACAGCCTCTCGCAATCTTGCCGGATAGTCTACGGCACCGGCAAGCGGTCGGATGGCCTGGGGAGCCCGGTTGGCAAGGGGTACTTCTTCGCTCCGACTCTATTGGCCTGTTCTGACGCAGACTCAGCACCCGAAGTGCACCACCGCGAGGTCTTCGGCCCAGTCGCCACACTGGTCCCGTATGACGGAACCCCGGCTGAAGCTGCCCGTATCGTATCTCTCGCGGGTGGCACGCTCGTCACTTCCCTCTACAGCGACGATCTAGACTGGTCGCGGCAACTCATTCAGTCAGTCGGCCCTTCGACCGGCCGAATATATGTCGGATCAGAAGGCATGGCGAATGAAGCTCCGGGGTCGGGAGCCGCCCTACCTCAACTGATGCACGGCGGACCGGGCAGATGCGGCGGCGGAGCTGAATTGGGTGGCTGGCGTGGGGTCAAGCTCTATATGCAACGAATCGCGCTACAAGGTCACCGATCCGTCGTCGAAGCTCTCAATGAATCAACATAGGACACAACCCAATGGCTCAAAAAAACTCTTTTGATGTGGTCTCTGAAATCGATCTGGCGGAAGTCGGGAATGCAGTCAACCAAGCAACTCTGGAACTCAAGCAACGCTTTGATCTCAAGGGAAGTAACTCCCGTATCGAATTCGAATCAAAAGAGGCGCGGCTGACGTTGGCCTCCGCTGACGAATTCACTCTCAAGGCCGTCGTTGGAATTCTTCAGCAGAAGCTGGTCAAGCGCGGGGTCTCGCTGAGAGCCCTGGCGTATGGAGCGACCGAGGCCGCTGCCAAGGGCTCAGTGCGGCAGGAGATCAATCTTCAACAAGGGATTTCAACCGAAAAGTCCAAGGAGGTCGTCAAATTCATCAAAGCTCATAAGTTGAAGGTACAGGCAGCCATCAATGGCGACTTCGTTAGGGTCACCGGAAAGGATCGCGACACTCTACAAAACGTTATCGCCCTGTTAAAAGAGCACGACTTTGGGATCGATATGCAATTCGTAAACTACCGCGGAACCTGACCTCGAAAGACCCAGACGGAAGGTGCGGGAAGTGCTCCCCAGCAAAGAGCCGATGCAGTCGTCGACTACCCGGAGTCGATTTAGATCGAACAGTGTTCCAAGCCCAGTTTTTCCAGATACTGCTGGTGATACTCCTCAGCTCGATGGAATGTGGATACAGCAGTAATTTCGGTAACTACAGGACGACTGTACCGCCCACTCCGCTCGATCGCCTCCTTAGAGGCCTCGGCCACCGCCTGCTGCTGCGGCGAGTGAAAAAAGACCGCAGACCGGTACTGGCTACCGACATCCGGTCCCTGCCGGTTCAGAGTAGTGGGATCGTGGTTGTCCCAGAAAGTTTGCAGCAAGTCTTCATAGCTTAGGCGCGAGGGATCGAATTCGATCTCTACGACCTCGGCGTGACCGGTAGCGCCGGAGCACACATCCCTATACGTAGGGTCTTCCAGGGTACCCCCGGAGTATCCGACTACAGTCGAGGTAACGCCATCGAGCTTCCGAAACTCGGCTTCCACTCCCCAAAAACAACCCGCAGCAAATGTCGCTTTTTCCATCGTAATACCCCCGAAATGTAGTAACAAACGTCGCGCCGGATACGTTCCATCGCAGCGAACTATGGTGCTGTCCACTCAATATTAACTTTGGTCGAGACTGCGATAGAACCGAATCTCGATCATCGCAGAGCCTTTCTCAAGGAAGTAGCCACCCCCGATCGACGGCTTCGTCGAGCCGAGCCTCGACTCGACTCCAGAGGTCCGGTAACCCCTCCCGGATCGGCATCATTCGCTGCACTACCTGTTGCCGTCGTATTCGATGCTTTTTCCAAGAGTGACCCTCGGTTGAACAGTTCATCAACAGTGGCTGTAGTCGATCAAGAGCGTTTGCCAACAGGGCCTCGGGGGTCGCCTGATCTTCAAATTCCCGCCAGGCGCTCTTGAGCTCCTGACCCTGGTCTGCTGGAAGTAGCCCAAAGAGTCGGTCTGCCGCGCGCTGTTCCCTCTCTTCTTGATCTTGGGTCGCTTCCACGTCGTAGCAGAAGGTATCGCCGGCATCCACTTCTACGATGTCGTGCACCAGAAGCATCATCAAGACTTTAAGTCTATCGATCTCTCCCGACGATCGCGAGCCGGCAAACAGCAGGGCCATCATTGCGAGGTGCCACGAGTGTTCGGCCGAATTCTCATGCCGCGACCCGTCAGCGATGAGGGTTCTCCGCTCGACCGACTTGAGGCGGTCGATTTCCAAGAGAAAGTGGAGTTGTTGATCGATCCGGTCGACCTGATCACTATTCTTGGAATCGTTCAAAAACAAATCACCCCAGACTTTCCAAATTATCTTCGATCTGTCGCGCGTGGCGACTAAGATGCTCCCTCAAGAAAGAAAGCATCTGGCGAATATTCATCGGGCCGACGGCTGGGTGCTTAAAGACTACCGCGTCTCCCATTTCGTCTGGGAATGATTCGATGGCATCTCTCAGTCCTTGGCGGACCTCATCCCACTGGGTCTTGGTATCTTCAAAGGTCTGCTCATCCGGCAGATCGGTCGCTCTGGATGGAGCTTTGAACTTGAGGGGTGAACGGAGAAATATTTTGAGAGCCCAGGTCTTGAACGCGCTCACCACCCCGCTCTTCTCGAACTCCTTAGATCCGGCCATCTTCTTGCGAAGATAGTCCAAAGAGAGTCTCTCGGCCAA
>JAZFTL010000248.1:0-2601 GCA_036446675.1 Thermoanaerobaculia bacterium | reverse complement strand
GCATCGATATCAGGCCGGGTCTCCAGAAAATCGAGACTTCTTTTGAAGTCTTGAATTAGCTGGAGATTAAATTCCACGTAGCGGAGCGAAGTGTCGCCGAAATGAATCGCGGCCAGTCCGGGCTGAGCTCGTTCAAAGGTTCCTTGGTAAACTGGATAAAGAACCGCCCGGCCACTCTTCACGACAAACTGTAGGAAGATGGGAAACTCCCAGTAATCTTCTATCGCTTCGCTCGATGGCTGAAAAAGCGAGCCCGAGCCAGGGAAGTAGATGACGGTTTGATAGGGCGGTGCCGCGTTTTCAGGTAGAAAGAGGTGCGCAATAATCCGCTCATCGCCATAGGCGGCATCGTAGGTGATCTTCTCGTGGATCCACTCACCTGGACTCTCTCTCCTCCATTCGACCTTCTCGTTGAGATCGATCTCGTCGTACGAGTATTGCTCCCTGTAGTCCTGGAAGATGGAGTCCGCAACGGGCGTCTCTGCAGAGAGGTCTCGAGACGCAATTACCGTGGATAGCTCAAGAACCGAGTCGACAATCTCTTCCCCGGCTGGATAGAAGGTTGTTCGGAAGCCGTTTTGCGGAGAACGATCCATCGCCGGAGCTTGGGAGAGGTTACTGAACATGTAAGTCGCATCGTTCCAGGATCCACCCCGGATCAAGCGCCCCTTTTCGGTAGCGTTCCAGCACCACTCTCGTACATTTCCCGCCATATCGTAGGCACCAAAAGATGTGATTCCCTGTAGGTCTCCCACCGGCACGGAGCCTTTACCGCCAAAATTGCTGAACGGGGCGAAGATGGCGTAGCCTCCCAATTGAGGAACCTGGATCATTGTGGTCGCTTCACCGCGGGCGAGACCCCAGTGAGATGCGGTCGGCAGGCTTTTCCCTGAAAATTCTGCAAAGGCAGCAGCCTCGTACCAGCTGATTCCCCCAACCGGATGGTCTCCCTCTCCCTCGACATAGTCGCCTGCCTGCCAGGTGGCCGGACCCGGCCTGGCGGTACTGTCCACCATCGCGGCCATTGCCTCCTCCCAACTCAGGATCTTTCCCCGATTTGTGAATTCGTGCTTCCAGTTCTCCCGGTTTCTGTAGCCACCTGCAACTACGAATTTCTTGAATTGCAGGTTGGTGACTTCGAATCTGTCGATGTAGAAATCATCGACCTTGCCGGCCCTAGTGTCACCACCTCTTACCCGGACCACGCCCCACGGAACGTCGTCCAGCTTGTCGAGGGCTCGGGTAAGACTCCCAGGGTGCAGAAGCTTCCCTTCGACCGGGTCTACGTCGAAGGTCGCTGCGGCCGCCGCGACCGTATCGAACCCTTCTTTTTCGAACTTCCATCTAAAAATGCCGATCGGCAGCCGGGTGTCTTCGAGCGGCGTAGTCCCCAAATAGGTCCATTTACTCTCCGGGTTTGCATACCTCTTCATGTAGACGTCTGCACCGGACGGCTCTGTCTCAATCGTGATTTCCAGCGAGCTCTCTGCGAACAGTTCGGCTAGTCGAGGATCATCGGGTATGTAGCGCTCCGCCTCGAGGGCGAGCTCGTAGGCTGCGGTGTAGTCGCGCCAGCTGGCTTCAACCAAGCGCTCGATCTCGGGAAGAGCTTCTTCCTGCGCCCAGCGGATCTTCGCCTGCCGTTTGAAATACCACCAACCCGAAACTACAAGGATCGCCGCCAGCAGAGCTGCGGGGACAGCTATCTTTGGTCTTCGCAGCGCTCGCAGGAACGACGCTGGAGCTGTTCGTTCAGCCCGGCGCCGTGTCAGCCGACGAAGATCGGATAGAACCTCACCGGCCGACTGATAGCGCTCCTCCCGGTTCTTGGCCAACATCTTGTCGAGAATCGGTTGGAACTCAGCGACCTGCTTGGACCGTGCTTCGCTTAACGGAGGCACTACATCACGCAGAATGGCACTGGCCGTATCCATCGCGTTGTTTCGGATGAAGGGGTGGACCCCAGTCAGCATCTCGTAGAAGATGGTCCCCAGAGAGAACATGTCCGACCGCAGATCCACATCTTCGGCGCGGATCTGCTCGGGCGACATATACGGAACCGTGCCAATGGTCGAACCCTCTCGGGTCAGCTGAGTAAGGGTGATCTCCTGCGTGTCGGGATCTCCGGCATCGATCCGTTTGGCCAGCCCGAAGTCCATCACTTTGGCATGGCCGCCGGTGGTTATCATGATGTTGGCTGGCTTGAGGTCACGGTGAACGATGCTCTCGGAGTGGGCCTTGTCGAGGGCCTCTGCGATCTCGACCGCCAAACCCAGGATCTCCTCTGCCGCCATTGGACCCGATTTGAGTCTCTCCCCCAGCGTCTGGCCCTCGACGTACTCCATCGCGATGAAGTCACGCCCAGCGTGGGAACCGATTTCATGAATGTGACAGACGTAGGGGTGGTCCAGGGCGGCTGCAGACTTGGCCTCGCGTAAAAACCTGCTCCGCGCCATCTCGTCTTTTTCGAGTGCCGGAGGTAGGACTTTGAGAGCGACCTTACGATCGAGCCGGGTTTCTTGCGCCAGATAGACCTCACCCATGCCGCCGGCGCCGATCTTTTTGATCACCCGGTAGTGGGAGAGCGTTTCGTTGATCACG
>JAZFTL010000247.1:0-7304 GCA_036446675.1 Thermoanaerobaculia bacterium | reverse complement strand
CCCGCTGGCTGGACGCCTACGACCTCACTTCCGGTGAGAATCTCTGGACGCTGGGAGGATTGGGTAGCGGACCGGTCTCCAGTCCGGTTCTGGCTGGCGATCTCCTCTTTGTCAACGCCCCGGATCACTCACCGAATCCGCCGCCGCCATTCAGCGACCTCACCAAGGAGCACGACGGTGATGGAGATGGGCTCCTGGTCAAGGCCGAGCTCGAAGGGTCGTGGATCAAGAACCACTTCGGCTTCGTCGACGTCGATGGTGACGGCTCGATTTCGGCCGCAGACTGGGAGGCCTTAAATAACGAAATGGTCAATGAGAATTGGGGCCTTTTCGGAATTCGTCTGCCTGGCAGCTCTGGCCAAGGTCAGAAACGAGTGCCCGGCCAGCCCGAAATACTTTGGAATGAACGCCAAAGCGTCTCATATGTCCCTTCAGTCTTGGTCTATGACGGGGTCTTGTACATGGTTAAGGGCAGCATTGTCTCGAGCTTCGACCCCGCCAACGGTGAACTCTTGAAGCGCGGCCGTTTAGGCGCCGAGTCGGCAAAGGTCTACGCCTCCCCTGTCGCCGCCGATGGGAAGATTTACATCAGCACTTTGGATGGCAAGGTGGTGGTACTCGCGGCTAAGCCGGAGTGGGAGGTCTTGGCGACAAACGACATCGGAGAGGCAATTTACGCCACGCCCGCTATCGCCGATGGTCACTTCCTGGTACGCACCAAAACCAAGCTCTACAGCTTCGCACTACCAGCCCGAGCCTCTGAAGAGACGGTCACAGTCAGCGCCCTACCCTGAGGCAAAAGAACGGCGGCATGACGACGCCCATGGGCGCAAGATAGGCGCTCTAACGATCGAACCTGATCGGGTGCTGGAGTCGGCCGCAGTGGCAGAGCCCAGCTCAGGACTGGATGACAACGCGATCGCGACCCGATTCTTTGGCCTGGTATAGCGCATTATCGGCTCTCGAGATGATCTGGTCTAAGGTTTCGCTCTCTTCTATCATCGAGGCTATTCCGATACTACCTGTCCAACTGACCTCGAATCTTGTCAGCAAGTAAATCCCAATCGGTGGGCTTGCTCAAGAAATCGGTACAGCCGCTCGCCCAAGCCTCTTGGCGAACTGACTCTTCACGACAGGATGTCGCCATTAGAATCGGTACGTCGCCATTTGAAGAGAGTTGCCGAATCCTGCGACACGCCTCAAGGCCGTTCATTCTCGGCATCATCACATCCATCAAGATAAGGTCAGGTCTCTCTATTACGGTTCGCTCGACCGCCTCTTTGCCATCGACCGCTGTGACCACCTCATACTCCTGGCCTAGTCTCATCCGATACAGCAGCAACATTTCCTGTTGGTCGTCGACGGCCAGAATTTTCTTCTTCGAAGTAGCCAAGCTCACCATCTTTTCCCCCTTTCAAGGCCTAACTGCGTTCTGAGAACTCTCTCCTCCCATGCTTATATAGGGACAGTAGGACTCAAAAAAATATACCCGGAGGAAGATTTGTTCGTGGACTCTCATTTCGAATCCTGTTGGGCATTCTCACTGGCACGAGTGCCTTACAAGATGAATCGTCGTCGAGCGAACTACTTCCTAGCGACACAGAGCAGACGGAAGTCTCCCGAGAGGACACCGACGGGAAAAGATCCGCGAGAAGTAGGTCATCGGTCGAGGAGGTATTATGGATCTACTCGGAAGAGCTGGCCGACATTGTACAGCGACGCTCTTCAAGTCGAGGACGCTTGGACCAGTCAGACAATCCCAATGACATCTCATCTCAGGAGGAGACCAAAAGATGGATAAACAGCAAGCTCCACAGGCCTTCGTCAAGATTCCGAGCGCAGAGGAAATGAGGGCGACACCGCCAACGGGCGCCGGCTACGATTACGGCTTCGTGCCGGCGATGCGGCGGCTGCTTATGGCGCACCAAGAGATCGGACAGGTCTTCTTGCCACTCTTTCGGCAGCTCATGTTTGCGCCGGGGAGTTTGAGCCGGAGGGAGCGCGAGCTGGTCGCCACAGTGGCCTCGGCGGCACAGGACTGCCATTACTGAACGGAGTCTCACGCAGAGTTTCTGCGTGCTGAACAGAATGACGCTGATCTGATCGAGGCGATTCGGCTGAGGCGCTGGCGTCAGTTGGAAGGGTTGGCGCCGCGCGATTTCGCGCTCTGCGTGGTCGCCGAAAAGCTCAGCGCCACGCCCACTCAGATGGTACGAGAGGACTGGCAGCCACTGCGCGATCTCGGCTTCGACGACCGGGCTTGCCTTGAAGTGGGCCACATTGTCGGCCTCTTCAACTATCTCACCCGATTGGCCGATGGCTTCGGAATCGAGGTAGATGCCGCGACGCAGGCGGCAGCGGCGAGCGGAATTCCACTATCTAGATAGGTCACTACCTTGGTTCGAACCGATAGAGCAGATCGCGAGTGGCGTTCATTGGACCGGGCCCGGCCTGAGATCGCGCCCGATCGCCGCAAGATGCGGCCTAATTTTCAGCGATGCAGTAGAGATGCGACCTACCCCGCAGAAAGAGCTCATTCCCGGCGATGGCAGGTGAGGCATCGAAGCGGTCATCGAGAGTGTTCGTCGCCAGAACCTCCAGCTCGGGACCTCGCTTCAGCACAACGGTCGTGCCGTTGCGCCCGACAACATACACCCGGTCCGCAGCTCCGACGGGCGAGGCGTAAACTCCGTCGATTGCATCCAAGCGCTCGGGACCGAAGTGCACTGCGCCGGTGTCAGGATTCAGGTTAGTGATGACATTACTGTTGACCTTCATAAAATAGAGCGAGTCTCCGTAGAGCAGAGCCGAGGGTACGTAGGGGGTATCGCGATCGTACGACCAAGCGATAGCCTCTCCCTCGGTCACTTCACCCTGGGCTTTCTCCAGCCGGATCGCCTTGAACGCGCTACCACGAAATCCGCTGGTAACGAAAACAATTCCGGCTCGATGGATCGGAGACGGAATCGCGTTGACCGTCATGCCGCCGACTTCCCAGATCACCTCGCCGGTCTCTAGATCGTAACCTCTGACGCGCCCGGTGGCATTGACGACCACCTGTTTCTTGCCACCGTGCTCGGCGATGATCGGAGTCGACCATGAAGTCACCTCATCGCGCTCCTGTCGCCACTTCGTTTCGCCGGTGCGCTTGTCGAGAGCTACAATGAACGAAGCTCCTTCGTGGTCCCAGTTGATGATCAAGGTCTCACCATCCAAGGCCGGAGAACTCCCCTCGCCAAAGCCGTGGCGGGTCGACATATTCCCGAGGTCGGTTTCCCAGAGCGCCTTACCGTCCATGTCATAGGCGTAGATTCCACGCGATCCAAAGAAGGCGAAAAGACTCTCGCCGTCAGTAATCGCGGAACTCGGAGCCCAGCTCCCATCACGATGAGTGCCTTCATGAGGCACCTCCCGGCGAGCCTCACGCTCCCAGACCACGGCTCCGGTCTTGCGATTGAACGCCATCACCACAAACCGTACCGGACCGACTGGCCGGATGCCCCGCCCGCGGCCTGATGGCGCCCCCTCAACTGCCACTTGCGACCCATCTACCGAGGCGGTCTCTACGGCGCTCAACACGAACACCCGATTTTCCCACACAATTGGTGTAGACAATCCTTTACCCGGAATCTCCGCTTTCCAACGAATGTTCTCGTCGGTGCTCCAAGTCAAAGGAGGATTGCCGTGAGGCGCCACTCCACTGGCCAGCGGTCCGCGAAACTGTGGCCAATATAGGGCGTTTTCGTCAGCGGCGGACGCCGCCATTGCAGAGATCAGAAGAAGGGCAACCAGGGTGATCGATCGATGCATGTTGAGATTCCTCCTAACCCGAGCCATTGCTCCACTTCTCGGCGGCGCAACAACTCGGGGTCAACTCGGAAGTGATCGTACCATTCTCATTAGAGTCGCCCAAGTAACTTGGGAAACTGTGCTGTGAGAGCCTGTGAATTTTTCCAGATTCGTTGCGAGGGCATCACCGAAAGCGTCCAGGAAGGCGCGGAAGCGAAGCAATAGCGAGCTATTTCGAGCTTTCGCAACGCCGCTGGGCGCTTTTGGAGGTGCCCACAGCAGGATATGGAAATATTCACAGGCTCTGAGTTCCGCTCGAGAAAATTGGCTAAGGAAGTATCAAGGAGGCGGCCTGCTCGTCGGTGAGCTCGAACTCGATACCGATACCCTGAACCCGCACCCCCGACTCATCCGGCTTGAGTTCTGAGAACTGAACCACGACGCCTTCGAATTCGGTGCAATGATCCTCTTCGCCGATCTTGATGTTGACGCGGGTTCCAGGCGGTAGGAGGTATCGAGTTTCGACGAACATCCCTATTGAGGAGATATCGCGGGTCATCCCCGTGATGAGAGACTCATCCTCGATGGTGCGAAGCCGCACTCGAAGCCTTCTTTCAGAGCGAGCAGAACGTCTTTCGGGGCCCGTCATGGGAACCCTCCATTCTAAAATCGGTCGGTTCTAATGGTCCCTGACCCAGTACGATCAGCTTCTCGGGTCCACCCATACTACACGCCCGCTTCCCAACTCACCGAATCTCAGGCTCTACTCCGACTCGCAGAGAGACCGGAACGGCACCTGAGTCAAGATTTTGAACTTGCCGCGCGCTGCCTTGCTCAAGAAGTCGATGGCGCTCCAGCGGCTCATTGACCACCCACATACCCAGGACCAGAGCGATCATGAGCCCAAAATAGGCGGCTCCGATGCCGATCCGTCTCTTCGCGTCGACCTCGAAATAGTTCTGTCGCGGGCCTCGAATGGTGTTCTTCAAGTTAAAGAGACCAAGCAGCAGGATGAGGAAAAGAATCGGCGATTTGGTGACCAAGAAGGTGATTCCACCAACGATGTATCCCACCACCCAGAGCCAGCGACTGATCACTCCGGCGATGCGCCCACCGTCGAGCGGGCTGATTGGTATCAAATTGAACAAATTGATCATGAACCCTGTCCACGCCAGCGCATACCAAAACGCAGAGCCCGTAATCCCGGCGACGACCAGACAGGCCAAAGCTCCAAGGCTGCCCAGTATCGGCCCACCAATTCCGACCAGCGCCTCGACGTAAGCGTCACGCGGGCGTCCTTTCATCGCGATTACCGCCCCGACGAAAGGAATAAAGACCGGTGCGCCGGCGTGGATACCCTGGTGTTTCAACACCACTGCGTGGCCCATCTCGTGGACGAAGATCAGCAAGACGAATCCGACAGCAAACGGCCAGCCCCAGAATAGGCCATAGGCCCAAACTGAAACCAACATCGAAAGAAGGGTGCTGAGCTTGGTCAATTTGAGTAGAGGAATGATCAGCTTGAGCTTGCTTAAAACGAACCCAAGCGCGATTCCGATCGGACCTAATGCCCTGAGTCGTCGCCCCCAGCTTCCCTTCCGCGGAGCCGACCCAGCCTTGAGGGGTGAGTTCGCATTGTGGCCTCGAGCCAGATGGCTCGCCACGGCCTGTAAGTTCGCAGCTCGACGCTCCTGGGCGCTCCCGACATTTGGCGAGTTCACCGCTTCGCCTACCTTGCGAGCACTAAAGGAGCGGGTATCTTCCAGGCCTGGTACCCGACAATGGCGAGGAAAACGAAATCGATCAGGTTGAAGCCGAGCTGGACAACATCAATGAGCGTTTGAATATCAGGCACTAGAGGCAAGGTTGGAATCTGTAGGCCTTGCGCAGAATAAGCTTGCAGAATGAATGTCCGATTAACCAGATAGCTCGCATATACAAAGGAGAGTGTGGCAACGACTATAGAGATTATCTGAAGGTTCCGGGCCCGCTTGCCTCCAGTCATCATCAATATACCCTTGCCTACCGCAATCCCGATCACGATCGCCACAAGACCAAAAGACACCTTGGTCATGACGGTGAAGCCCCACCAGACCAAGACCCCTGCAGCACCGCCGAGCACCGCCCCAAGTACCGCTTTCTGGTAGTCGATCCCGTCGCCCTGGGCTTCCACGACGTAGTGCACCTGCGCCCTGAGACTCTCGAAGCAGGGTCGGCAGAATGTCGCGTCGGCCGTTTCCACCCGGTCCTGCCCGGCAACCAAGGGGTTGTTGCATTCAGAACAGCTGCTCTGGCTATCGCTCATAGATCGTATCTCCTGGCTTCAGGGCATTGAGGAAAGTTCTGAGGTTGGCTGGACGACGCCGGATCTTCGCCGCAAGAGGTGCCAGCACAAACCCGAGCCGCCACCAAAGAACAGCAAGATTAACAGAATAACGGCTGCGGCGATCTGATCAATCCAAGAACTCTGTGGAAGTATCATAGAATTCCAATGCATTCGATTCAATTCCCAATCGTACAAGGAGTTCTCTCTTGACACTTCAATGCCTTTCGCTTGCAGCTATCGTTACCCTGATCTCGAGTTCTCTGCAACCGGCTCTCGCCCAGTCGGCCCGAGAGTTTCTGCCTCCCGAGCTGCCTTGGTCCGGTCGCAGTGAGGAGTTGATTCTAGACGCCGACGCCGAGTGGGTGACTCCGGCTGAGAGGAGTGGGCTGACCACGACGCCACGCTATACAGAGACCGTTGCTTGGCTCGAACGCCTCGTCGCTGCCGCCCCGGAGCTCTCGATGATGTCGATCGGGCAGAGCGCCGAGGGTCGGCATATTTGGATGGTCATTGCCAGTGCTGAAGGGGCCGCAAGCCCCGCAGCTCTCAAGGCCGGCAACAAGCCTACCCTCTTGGTACAGGCCGGAATTCATTCCGGCGAGATCGACGGCAAAGACGCCGGGATGATGCTGTTGCGCGACATGACGGTCCTGGACACGCGAGCGGATCTTCTCAGCAAGGCAAATCTACTCTTCATCCCTATATTGAGCGTAGACGGGCACGAGCGTTTCTCGGCCTACAGCCGGGCAAACCAGCGTGGACCTCTGATGATGGGCTGGCGTACCAATGCCCGCAATCTGAATCTTAACCGCGATTACACCAAGCTCGAGACAGAAGAGATCAGGGCCGTGGTCGGCGTCATCGAGCGGTGGGAGCCGGATCTCTATCTCGATCTGCATGTCACCGATGGCGCTGACTACCAGTACGACATCACCTGGGGATACAGTCGTTTTGACAGCTGGTCTCCGGCGATTACCGGCTGGCTGAATGATTCGTTCACCCCCGCAGTGACAACTACACTGGAGCAATGGGGCCACGTTCCAGGACCGTTGGTCTGGCCTCGAAACGGCACTGATCTACGCCAAGGTAACCAGATGTTTTCGGGTTCACCCCGGTTCTCGAACCAATATGGCAGCGCCCGCCACCTACCCACGGTCTTGGTGGAAAACCACTCCCTGAAGCCCTACCG
>JAZFTL010000246.1:0-2381 GCA_036446675.1 Thermoanaerobaculia bacterium | reverse complement strand
CTCGCGAAGTTCGGTTCTCGCCGGACTCTGCTCGGAGACTAGTCTTAAGAGATGACAAGAGCCAGGAAACGTATCGCCGAAGCTCGGCGCTTCCTAGCCGAGTACACCGAGGGACTCAACATTAATGATCTTCGGCGGCTTTTTGATCAAGATGCTTCACGTGCATTCGAGGTACTGAGCCGAGAACGAACAACTGAGGGTTCGGACCCACAACCCAACGAGCGCTTCCTGACTCGGCTCAAAATAGTGTTCCTCGGACTCTCCTATAAGTTGAGTCCGGCACGTCGAATTCTCTTCCTGGTGTCCCTATGTTTCGCAGTTCTAGGCCTGCTGACCCCATCGGTGATCGAGTTTGATTCGGGATCGAGCTGGCTGACCCTGGAATTCTCACCCCTGTGGTTTCTGGCCAGTATCGGGGGACTCCTCTGGCTACTGATGGTGGAGTTGGTGGATCGAGTTCGGGTGCGCGATGAACTCGAAGTCGCCCGTAAATTGCAAGGGGATCTGCTCCCGAGCCGATCACCCCAAATAGATGGGTACGAGTTCGCACACTCTTACCGGACCGCGAACGAAGTCGGCGGTGACTACTACGATTTCCAGCTTCTGCAAGATGGACGCCTTGCGGTGCTGGTTGGAGATGCGAGCGGTCATGGAATCGCGGCCGGCCTGCTCATGGCTATTTCCAATGCCACGATTCAGACCGCTCTGGAACTCGATCCTGAACCGCGAGCTGTCGCCTCATTGCTCAACAGCACGCTCTATCGAACCAGCGATCGCAGAGCGTTTATGACCCTTTTCTATGCTCTGCTCGACCCCGAGAATGGGCAGCTCGACTATGTCTGCGCCGGCCACCCTTTTCCCCTCCTGCGTCGCCGCGACGGAGAGATTCTCGAGCTCGGCGAGGGTGCTCTTCCCCTCGGACTACGCCGGGTGGTCGATCCGGTGCAACACTCGGTTACCCTCAATCCCGGAGATCTACTCCTACTCTTCACTGATGGGTTGCCCGAATCGATCGGTCCGGACCAGGAGACAGCGTTTGGCTTCGACCGACTACGGACCCTAGTCGAGCAGGAGGGCTCGGCTCAGACCATTCATGATCGCGTCATGACTGCCTTCGACCGCCATATAGGCGAAGAGCCCATAACCGACGACCTGACGACAGTGGTACTCAAGCGGTCGTCAGAAGAGCCCCCTCCTGCGCCCGTCTGAGTAATTCATGGTCGCCGGCTAGGTATCTCCTATCGCTTGACATCTTAACGTTTGAGTCGAGTTTTCGAGTTCCAAGAGCAATCCGCCCTTGTCATTCCGAGCGCATTCTCCCGTTGTCATTCCGAGCGATAGCGAGGAATCTGGGGGATGGGTGGCATACTAACCGTCGCGTTCTTGGTTATAAGGTCCCCCACCCAGATCCCTCCGCTGCAGCGCTTACAGCGCCTTCGGTCGGGATGACAAGGGTGAAAGCGACCGCAACGCAGCTGCTGCAAGTAGGTACGGCATCTATTCTCGTTCTACTACCATCGCAAACCCGACTCCACCGGCAGCACAAACCGTGGCAAGTCCCAGGTTCAGATCGCGACGCCGCAGCTCAAAGAGCAGTTGCATCGTCACCCGAGCACCGGTGGCACCAAAAGGGTGTCCGATCGCGATAGAGCCGCCGTTGACATTGAAGCGGTCAAAATCTATTTCGCCGAGAGGCGCACTGCGTCCCAGCACATCGCGCGCAAACCTGTTCGAAGCAAAGGCCTTCATGTTCGACAGTATCTGAGCCGCAAAGGCTTCGTGCATTTCCACCAAGTCGATATCAGCAAGCTCGAGACCGGCTCGCTCCATGGCCATCGGTGCCGCATACGCCGGTCCTTGCAGGAGTTGGCCCCCCGGATCGACCGCAGCGTAGGCGAAAGAGCGAATGTACCCGAGCGGCGCGAGGCCCAACTCCTTGGCCCTCGCTTCACTCATCAGAAGAACTGCCGCGGCCCCATCGGTGAGCGGACTGGAGTTTCCCGCGGTCAAGGTGCCGTATTCCCGGTCGAAGACCGGGTTCAGAACCCCTAGCGCTTCCATCGAAGTGTCGGCTCGCACTCCGTTGTCCGACTCAAATGGCGTGTCGTGCCGCGGCGCTGGAAAGGTAGGAACGATTTGACGCTCAAAGAGACCCTGTTCCAACGCCGTCGCGGCCCTCTGGTGCGACAGTAGAGCGATCTCATCTTGAGCGCGACGCGAGATGGAATTCTCCCGTGCCATCTTCTCGGCCGACTCGCCCATCGACAGTCCTGTCGTGTACTCGGCGATCGCAGGAGCAACCGGAGCGAGATCCCGCGGCCGTACTTTGGACAGGGTCTTCAATCGAGCGGTCAAGCTCTTCGACTTACTAAACTCAATAA
>JAZFTL010000245.1:0-3963 GCA_036446675.1 Thermoanaerobaculia bacterium | reverse complement strand
CCTGGCGAAGCGGCTACCTTCGTACCTCCCCACATCGAGAGTGCGTGGTTAGAGAACGGACTCCAGATCCTCGTCGTAGAGGACAACAAACTTCCACTCGTGCAGACTAGTCTCGTCATCAAGAGTGGCTGGACAGCCGACGACCTGTCTCATCCGGGTGCCGCTACCTTAGCCGCCGCAATGCTCGACGAGGGTACTGCCAGTCGGTCCGCACTGGAGATTTCCGATCGTGCCCAAGAGCTCGCCGCCCAACTATCTACCGACAGTGGATTCGATGGCTCCTTCGTGCGTTTGAACGTCCTGAGAAAGAACCTCGACGCCGGCCTCGAGCTGATGGCAGATATCGCTCTCAATCCGAGTTTCAGCGAGGAGGAGCTCGATCGGCAGCGAAAGAACTACGTCGGTCGCATCCAGAGCGCCGAAAAAGATCCGGCGGCGCGCTCGCGGCGGGCGCTCATGAAGGCGCTGTTCGGCGAAAAGCACCCCTACGGTCAACTGATGTGGAGACCGACCAGGGGCGGGGCTGTCTATTTCGGCCTCGGCTCCACAGAGTCGGTCAACAGCCTGACCCGGGAGCAGCTGATCGATTTCTATGAGAATCACTATCGCCCGAACAATGCCAGCCTGGTCTTCGCCGGCAACATCAGCCTGGAAGAAGCTACTCGCAAAGCTGAGACCTTTTTCGGCAGATGGAAGTCCGGTAGCGTTCCCGAGAGCAAGATTCACCAAACCACAGAGGTCAGCGGCACCAGGATCATTATCGTCGACAAGCCCGGTGCGCCCCAGAGCATGATCGTTGCGGGAAGTCTGGGCCTGCGGTACAGCGACGAGGAATTCCCCGCGATGCAGATGGTGCAGCAAGTTCTCGGGGGGAGTTTCCAACGTTTGGACAAGAATCTCCGCGAAGACAAGGGCTACGCCTATGGAGCAGGTTTCTCGCTATGGGACAACCGGCAGCGCGGTCCAATGTACGTTATCGCTCCGGTGCAGACCCAGAGCACCAAGGAATCGATTCAGGAAATATTGCTCGAGCTCCGCGACATCGCCGGCACTCGCCCCATAGACGCGGCCGAACTCGCCACCGCCTCGGCTACCCTGGTCAAGCAGTACCCTGCGGCATTCGAATCGGTAGGTGGAATCGCGGCGCAACTGGAAAAGGTCGTACTCCAGGGATTGGGTGAACATGCCTGGACGGAACAACTCGAGACATGGAGCTCGATATCGCTAGCTGAAGCCAATCATGCAGCGAGATCAAGAATCCATCCAGATTCAGTTGTGTTCGTCGTAGTGGGAGATCGCTCCGTCATTGAACCGGGAATTCGCGAACTAGAACTCGGGGAGGTCGAAGTTCTCGCGGCGGATTCTTGATTTGAAAAATTCCAACCCTTGTCCACAGACCCAAGCGGAGATAAGCTCAGTCGATAGCCGCTTGAGACGTACCGCATTCTAGAGATCCAAATGGCCTGGCGTATGAAATCTTTGCTCGGGACCTTAATTCTGCTTTCGTGTGGGAGCATGGCTGCATTGAGCCAGGAGTGGGTCGGTGGAACCGCTGTCGGTATGCAAGTCACGACTCGCCGCGGCCGCGCCATCTCCAATGCCGAGGTCACCATTGTTTACAAGGGCGAAGAGCAGGACGTGGGTCCGGGGCCGGTCGAAACCGACAACAAAGGCAAGGCGGTCTTTTCCGGACTCCGAGCCGGCCTGTGGCAGATCGAAGTGGTACATGACGACTACCTCTCGTACGTAGCGTCGATCCAAATTCGGCACGACAAGAAACCAACCGTTCAAGCGTCTTTTCTACAGGCCGGCGGAAAGTCCTTGGTGCCGTTGAAGGTCAAGTTCTTCAGAGTAACCAATGAGAGCGCCAGCCCCAGCATTGGCCCGCCTCTGGTAGCCGCCGCAATCGAACCGGAGAAAATGCCGGACCCAACTCCGGAGCCACCTCCAAAACCGGCCCAACAACCGCAAGAGCCACAGAGCGCGGCGGTTGCGAGTTCAGACACTCCCGTCACTTCCGCCAGTCAGCTCCCTCCAGGGCGGCCGATACTCGAAGCACCGACCCCACCAGTCGATAGGCCGGGCAAATCAGTGGTGACGGCAACACAACCGACTCCTGCCGAGAATCAGAGCCCACCGACTCAGGTAGCCACTTCGCTTCGAGAGGCTCCCCTGGATGAACCCGAGACGGCGATCGAACCGACCTCCGAAATCGAAACCGAGCCCCCAACTCCGCCAACCGCGCCGACTCCGACCCAGCAGGCTGTACCTGAATCGCCGCCACCCGAAGCACCCTTGAAACCGGCCGAATCAGTCTTGCCGAACGATGAGAAGCCTCAGCCTGCGCTCCCCAGCGTTCAGGAGCCACCGGTGCAGCCGGCGAATGAAATTGTCTCCCCGTTGAGTCCAGCGGATCCGCCATCGTCTCTCGTCTCACCAGAGCTGGCAGCTTTGAGCGGCAAGCTTGCGCCGCCCGACCCAATCGGATCGGCGCTGCGATCCAACCAGCAACAGACCTGCCCCGAGTGTAAGTCATATGAGTGGGCAGCCTCTTCAGAGCAGGTCACGGGAGTCGGCTCAGCGGATGCGACCTGTCCCGACTCCTTTCAGGCAGCGGCACACCAAGCGATGAATTTTCTCGCTACCTCAGTCAATCTGGAATTGCTGTCGTTCGCCGGTCCGGTGGCTGACGGAACCCAAAACGACGCTGCCCTACTCTTGGAGCCGGAGAAACTGGTCGCTTTCGAGTCCCTGCAAGGGGACGATTGGAACCCGCTTGCAAGTTGTCGTGTTGTCGCGGTTGTGCTTCCCAAGGCATCCCGCTTCGTCGGATTCCGCTACGAGGCTGTCGACGGAGGATCGAGCGGCACCTGCCTACCTGCCACAGAGTGTGAGATCGGCCAGAGCTACTGGACCGGTCACGCTGAGGTTCTGCGAGGACGGAGTGCAACTATTGTGTACGGGTTCTTCGTCAACCAGTCCCGTGAGCGCCGCCGGAGGGCCCGGCTCACAGCATACTTCGCACCCAACAGCTCCGAGTGGGTCCCTTCCACCACTCCTTGAATAGAGGCCCGACATCTCGCGCCGAAACCTACTATCGTCAGACACACTGTGTGCTTTCTAACAGACCAATCGTGGCCCAACGCGGTTAAACTGCAAGGCTCACCTAGTACCTTGCTCGCTGGATAAAGCAACGCATGCGGAAAAGGCGTACAGCTCTGGCCGTCATTCGAAGCGATGACTTCTATGACACGATCTGTTCATCGTGTAAGAGATTTGCAGATCGGTTCGACCGAGTAGTGAATGCCCAACGGGCACGAATTTTTACGACGAACAACTTTTACAACCTGATCCTGGTTGAACACCCGCTCGAGGGCCTCGACAACCTGACTTTTCTCACATCCTTGAGAAGCACCAGCTCATTGTGCAGAAATTCTCCAATTATCAGCTTCTCAGGCGATCCAGCAGAGCTCGCCGCACTGAAATCGCTGAGTGGTTCCACAAGAGAATCACTGCCGCTCGATTCCAGGCCCTATGAAATAAGCCAGGCAGTCATTCGTCTCTTGAGCATGTCGGTGAGAAGCCCTATCGAGATCTTGGTGCAGATGGTCGTCAAGGAAAACGATAAGAAATTGCTGTTGGCTTGCCAGACGAAGAATCTCTCATCGACGGGAATGCTGCTGCGCACCAGCAACAACTTGCCGGAGGGAACCGAACTCGACTTCACTTTCAATCTTCCGAACGATGAGCGCACGATTCAAGGCACGGCCAAGGTCGTACGCCGGGCCTTTCAAAAATCCGAAAGGATAGAGGGTATGGGCGTACTATTCACCAACCTAGATGGCGAATCGAGTAAGTCGATCACCGATTTCGTGAAGAAGAAATCGGTTCTTCCTGCGCCCCCGGTCGCCAAGAAAATAAGGTCGACTCCTCCACCAGTGCGAGACCAGTCTACATCTGCTC
>JAZFTL010000244.1:0-2364 GCA_036446675.1 Thermoanaerobaculia bacterium | reverse complement strand
TAACCAAAAACAGGAGACAAAAAATGACGACTAAACAACAAACTATTTCAGCAATCGTTCTTAGCGTATTGGCCCTCACCGCACTTCCGGCGATTTCATTCGCTCAAGGTGCTGGAAAAGTCAACATCAACTCGGCCGATGGCGAGACCCTCGAACTGCTACCAAGGGTGGGCCCTGCGATCGCCGGGCGCATCCTCGAGTTCCGCGACCAGAACGGAAAGTTCAAGGCCACCGAAGACCTTATGCTGGTCAAGGGAATCGGAGAAAAAACCTATGAGCTGATCGCCCCTTACGTAACTCTATCCGGCGACAGTTCTCTCAGCGAAAAAGTCAGCGTACCGCGCACCGCGCCGAACGAGGCTCAAGGCTAGGGCTGTTTAATCGTCTCGTGGGGCGAGTCTTCGGCCGCCCCACGAGACATCCTTCATAGAGAAAGCATGATGCAACGATACCGAGCAGGTTTCACCTTAATCGAACTCTTAGTCGCTGGTTCGGTTTCTTTGGTCTTCGTTCTATCCGTAATACCAAACCTCTTCCACCTGTCGCAGAGCCTGCGAGTTCGGCTGGCCGCTTCTGAAATCGTCGGGGTCCTGAGAGCCGCTCGCCAAAAAGCCATATTGAGCGGAAGTAACGTAGCGGTCAAGTTCGACCCAAGCCTTGAGAAGCGCGTAACTTTCACCCTCTATCGAGATGGTGACGGTGACGGAGTTCTAAACAAAGACATCGAATCTGGGATCGATCCCTCCATCGGGCCCGCCCGCGAACTGGTTCACCTGGGCCAACGAATTCGGTTCGGATTCCCTCTTGGCCCGGCGCCAACTGATCCATCCGATGCGAGCCGGAAGCTCACCAATCTCGATGACCCTATCCGCTTCAACCGCTCCGATCTGGCCTCGTTCGGACCGCTGGGAGGATCAACCCCCGGTTCGCTTTACATCACTGACGGAAGCCGCCACCTGTCGGTTGTTCGAGTGTTCGGCTACACCGGTAAGGTAACGATTCTCGTCTACAATCCAAAAACCGGCACCTGGAGGTAGCCCTCCATCGAGAATCCGACGTGTAGGAGGAGTCGGCTCACTCGTTGACGAATCGTCGCCGCCTACAGTAACGTCCGACCGCTGTGGGTGCTATCGTCGTTGTGACCACTGTCGGAACTCGCGACCAGGCCAACCTGATCGCCGAGGAACTCGTCGGGCGCAGACTCGCAGGCTCTGTCCATATCATCCCCATTCAACGATCGGTCTACCGCTGGAAAGAAAAGGTATGCGATGACAGCGAGTACCTACTCGTTGTCAAAACGGTGGCCTCTCGTTATGAAGAGATCGAAACTGCGATCGGCGCACTGCATGACTATGAGCTTCCGGAAATCCTGGCATTCAACGTAAGCAGAGGCGAAGCGAGATTCTTGAAATGGATCACGCAGTCCACCCAGCCGGCTCTCGAACCACAGGATACGGACGGCGCAGAGGACACGAACCTTTAGCGGCGAACCGCATGCCGGGCATTGGAAGTCATTGTTGTCGGCAAGCCAGGCTCTGGATCAGAGTCGAATTCTAACCATGGGCACGTCGCAGAAAGCGCCTCTGATCGCCGGCAATCGCCTGCCCGCCACTACCTCGCTGCTTCGACCTCAAGCTTCGGAGTCGCTTATCGGGTTGTTCATCATTTGTTCAGGGTTGCTGCTTGTTTCAGGATGCAATCAACCCAAGGATGATCCGGCACCAGCTCTTCCCGCAATCGATCGAGTTATCTTGATTTCAGTCGACACCCTGCGCCCCGATTTTCTCGGCTTCTACAATCCAAACGTTACAAATACTCCCAACTTCGAGCGCTTTGCTGCTGAGGGCAGCGTCTTCTCCGACGTGCTGGCACAGGGCGCTTCAACAGCAATATCCCACAAATCTATTTTTTACTCGCTCTATCCCGCGATTCACCAGACGACGATCAAGTCGGTGCCGCGCGAAACGCTGGTCTCGCCACTTGAAGCCATGCAGAACTCTGGCTTTCTCACCGCCGGATTCACAGGTGGCGGCCAGCTCAACAACAAATACGGCTTCACCAAGGGCTTTGATGAGTACACGATCATCCCCCGCTTCAAGCCGCGGGAGGTCGGCGAAAATGATCTCGAGTTGCTCGAGCGCCTGTCTCTTGCCTGGTTGGACCAGCACTCCTCCGAACGTTTTTTTCTCTTCTTGCACACCTACGAGGTGCACTGCCCGTATGTACCTCCGGCAGCCTATCTGAACGAGATTTCCGATTCGTACGAGGGATCAATCGATCCTAAAGGGAAGTGTGGCGACAAATTTTACAACCAAATCGAAATGAAGCGAGATGATTATCGGTTCATTCGAGAATTATACGCAG
>JAZFTL010000243.1:0-2406 GCA_036446675.1 Thermoanaerobaculia bacterium | reverse complement strand
CCCGACGAGGGCCTCGGGTACTTTAATCTGGCCGACTTCAAGAGCAAGCGCGGGGAGCACGGTGCGACGATTGAGTTTCTCAATCGGGCCATCGAGCTACAGCCCCATTATCCTCACGCATTTAATCAGCGGGGCATGGCCAAACGCCAACTCGGTGATTTGGAGGGAGCCATCGCCGACTACGGCGAAGCCTTGAAACTCGACTCCAATCTCGCTGCCGCTTACAACAATCGCGCCAATGCACGGGCAGTGCTCAAAAACTACGCTGCGGCCATACCCGACTTCGACCGGGCCATCGAGCTCAATCCGGACGATGCGGGGGCCTTCGCGAATCGCGGCAACGCTTATCTTATGCTCGAGGACTTCAGCCAAGCAGTGGCAGATTACGACAAGGCCTTGGTCGCCGATCCCACCAATCTAACCGTACGGATCAACCGAGGTGTGTGCCAAGTATTCCTCGGGGAGAGGGCGGAGGGCTGCGCCGATCTGCAGCTGGCCGCCAGCCAGGGAGCCCCGCAGGCCCAAGCACATCTGCAGACCTATTGTCAGTAGGAATCAGAACTGCTTTCAGGTTCCCTGAATCCGCCCGGAAGCGGTAGACTTCGCGTTCATCAACACAGGAAGAACCGCGACATGAAAACGATTCTCAACACGAGCAACAGACCGCTGAAGATTAAGCTGTCTCGAGGCAAGACGCTGCGGCTGGGTCCGGGCAGAGAGGGTCAGATCGCGACCCAAGACGGCGAGCGGGAGACTGTCAAGAAAATGATCGATGAAGGCGAAATCAAGGTTGTCAGTGAAGGGACTCAAATCGGTTCCGGAACCAAAGCAGACACCGGCGGTCATCCCAATGCGCGCGGCCACCACCCCACGATTTCCAGCAGAAGCCGCGGCGACCGATAGAACGGAGCCGTATCGATCGACAGCGGTCGCTAGCGAAGTGAACTCGATGAGTCTATTCCTCGTTGAGGGTGCGACCTCGAGGAATTCGATCCTGTCCGCCTTCCAGCCATGACTCATCTCGCAGCGATCTTCGGCGTTCTCGTCATTTCGCTCTCAGCGATCATTGTCCGCCTCGCCGACGTTTCTCCCAACACCTCCGCCTTTTTTCGCTCGCTCTATGCTCTGCCAAGCTTCGGCTTCTGCCGCGACACAGCGGATGCCTGACCGTACATTTCGAATGTTCACGTTCAAACCATTGACCATGTCTCTGACTCTCCTCGTACTCCTTCTGCTGGTAGCTGAAGTCGGCTTGCCGATTCTCCTCTACCTCATGCGCAATCGGTTGATCTTTCTACCTTCAGCTCAACCCTCTCCGGAGATAGGGCTGCAGCTTCTTCACGGCTCTGCAAAGCTCGAGCTCTTACACATCGCGCGCCCGGACGGGCGGCTTCTAGCCACCTACGATGTCCACCCAATCATCGAACAGGATTCGGAAGGCCCACTGATCATCTTCTTTCACGGCAACGCCGGAAATATCGGGATGCGTGCCCCGTTGATCGAAGAATTCGTCCGTCAGACCGGGGTGCGCACAATCCTTCCGGACTACTCCGGCTACGGAGGAAACCACGGCACCCCCACCGAACAAGAGGTCTATCGAGACGGGTTAGCGATCTATGACCATCTCGAGGCCCAAGCTGTTCCTCCCCACCGGATCGTCCTCTACGGTGAGAGCCTGGGAGGTGCTGTGGCACTCTTCGTCGCAACCCAGCGGCCCAGCGCTGGTCTCATTCTCCAGTCTCCGTTCGCCTCGATCTCTTCAATGGCTCGACGACTCTTCCCTTGGATGCCACTGAGTTCGGTCTTGACGCGTCGCACCTTCCCTTCGGTCGAGCGAATCGGTGAACTCGAGATTCCCATCTTAATCGTCCACGGCAGGCGCGATCGTGAGGTGCCAATTTCCGAAGGGCGGAAGCTGCATCGAGCCGCCCATCGGGAGGCGGAATTCGTAGTCATCGAAGATGCCGGGCACAACGATCTGTTCGAGGTCGGCGGTCGCGACTATTTCCAGCTCATTGCTGAGCGGGTTCGGCAGTGGACTTCGACTCCGGCACCACAACCGATGCAAACCGGCGATTCTTCAGACTCCTAGCGAAGCTTCGCCTCAAACCGACGAGAAGGAGAGAGTGATATTCTCAGGTGGAGTATCGAATCCTTGGACTGGACGGCATATCCCTTCATCCTTTGTGATCCCGACCGCAGAAGGCGCTGTAAGCGCTGCAGCGGAGGGATCTGGGTGGGGGACTTATAACTAAGAACGCGACAGTTAGTATGCCACCCATCCACCAGATTCCTCGCTATCGCTCGGAATGACAAGGGCGGACTGCTCTTGAAACTCAAAAAATTGACTCAAACGTTAAGATGTCAAGCGATAGGAGATACCTAGGAGGGCTACCCGTGCAGGGT
>JAZFTL010000242.1:0-2420 GCA_036446675.1 Thermoanaerobaculia bacterium | reverse complement strand
GGGGCTGACCTATAGGCTCGGAGTGGTTTCGTTTTTCCTCTCGGTACCGGTCGGCATCACTTCCGGGTTGCTCTGCTGGTCGGTGGGAAAGAGACTCCGACTGCTCAGCGAGGTGCGACAGGTGCTCACCCTGCCGGATGCGATCTTTGCTAGATTCAATAGTCGCCTTGCTTCGGGCCTCGCAGCTGCGGCAATACTTATCGGGACTGTCGGCTACCTGGGAGCCCAGTTTCAGGCTTTGGGCATCGTCATCGAGGCGATTTTCGGGACTGAGGCCATCTTGGGCTCGTGGAGCTTGGCATTCTCGATGGGAGTTGGAGTCGTCGTTGTAGTCGTCTACGCGGTGATGGGGGGGATGATAGCGGGTGTCTACACCGATGTGCTCCAGGGCATCCTTATGTTAGGGGCCGCTGTAGCAGTCTTCTACTACGCCCTGGAGTCAGGTGATGGGTTGCAGAAAATAATTCGTAGGATCGCCTCTTCACCTCGCTTCGGCGAAGATTTTCTCGATCCCTTTGGCGGACTGCCTCTGGTGACAGCGATCGGTTTCTTCTTTGTTTTTTCGGTAGGCACCCTTGGTCAACCTCACATGCTGCACAAGTTTTACATGCTGGATGACCCACGCAAACTCAAGTGGATGCCCCTGATGATCGGCTCGACCCAAGCGATCTGTCTGCTCATTTGGGTGGGGATCGGGCTTGCGGTACCAGCGTTGGTGGCTGCCGGAGAGCTGGCCCCGCTGGCTCGCCCAGACGACGCATCGGCGCTGTTTCTGGTGCACTTCACTCCGCCGCTCGTTGCAGGGCTCGTCTTTGCGGGAATTCTGGCGGCCGTTATGTCGACTGCTGACTCGCTGATGAACATTGGATCCGCAGCCCTCGTTCGAGATCTGCCGCATGCATTCGGTAAAGTCTTAAAGAAGGAGCTGGCATGGGGTCGGGCGGCGGTCGGCTTGATAGCCGTTACCGCGGCAGTCTTCTCTTATGCCTACGATGATCTCATCGCACTTCTCGGTACCTTCGCGTTTGGTACTTTCGGGGCGGCCCTGGCTCCCTGCTTGGTGATTGGACTGAACTGGAAGCGGGTCACGGCGGCGGCGGCGGCGGCCTCCATCGCTACCGGAACGGGGCTCAGTCTTGGCCTCGAATTTCTCAGCAAGCAGAATCTGCTTCCCGACTTGCCGAGGGTAACACTTCCCTCGGGAGTACTCCCAGGAGCGGTAGCACTTGCCGCGTCGTTCACGATCCTTTTTGCGGTAACCTGGCTTCAGGGTTCTCGCGATGGCGGCGATCTGGCTGACGATGTAGCATTGGTGATGGATATTTGACTCCTTTAGAACATAACGAGAGGAGGCTGGCGATGGACCGAAGCGACTCGGGAATTCGAATTGTTTCAATATGCGGCAGCGTGCGGGCTGGGAACTTTACGGCAAAAGCGCTCCGACTCGTAGAGGACGAGCTGCGGACTGGTTTCGGCGCCAAGGTGATCAGCTTCGACCTTGCAGAGATCTCACTCCCGATGCCAGGGACCGGAGACTCTGCGGATGCAGAAGCGATGCGCCAAGCGGTGACGTCTGCCACCGGAGTCGTGCTGGCGACACCGGAGTACCACGGTAGCTTCAGCAGTGTGTTGAAACTTGCGATCGAGAACTTGGGGTTTCCGTCGGTGCTGGCCGGCAAGCCTGTAGCTCTGTTAGGGGTTGCGGCGGGTCAAATAGGCGCCATCAAGTCCCTGGAGCACCTGCGGAGTGTCTGTTCTCATGTAGGTGCCATCGTGCTGCCGGGTCCGGTATCGGTGGCCGGTGTCAACAGGGTGTTTGACGTTGATGGGAATTGCCTTGACCCTGGGGTCGAGAAGAGGGTGCGGGGAACAGCTGTTGGGCTATTCAATTATATTCGAGAAAACGTCTGTCCAAAGTTTGCGCTCGAAGAAATGGTGCGAGCGGGTGAGACCACGGGACTCCCGGGACCCTAAGGGCTCGCGAAGAAACAACTTACCATTTTCGCATCCCATCTTCGCGCCATCTTCGATCGATCCTCACGCCCAAAATCCTCAACGTGGCCGGGCCACGTCTGCGGTGTTGCTCGTTCGGATCCACCGAATCTAACCCAAATCTGGGCCCGAATTCTGGAAAATTATTTCTTCGCGAACCCTGAGGGCAGAATTGTTTTCCAAGATGCATGGGCCGGGCCGGTGAGTTACCCCCTGTGGTGAAAAGGATTGATACATAAAAATTAGGTCTATTTCGCCGGCCGACCTGCGAAGGCGGAATCCGGTTGGTCAACTAGAACGCTGCTCTCCTCAAGGATCGCCTCAGCCGCCTCATGAAGACCACTCACGGGTCTGATTTCTCGGTACGGTAGTAGGGAAACTCCTCCGAGAAAAGATGGTGGGCCGGGTGAGATGGTTGCTCGACCTCT
>JAZFTL010000241.1:0-13897 GCA_036446675.1 Thermoanaerobaculia bacterium | reverse complement strand
GAGAAAGAAGACGGCAGTGGCAATGTTTGTTACGACGCCGCCAATCACGAGAAGATGACTCACCTGCGGGCAGACAAGGTCGCTCGCATCGCAAACGACTTGGATCCCCTGGAAGTGCACGGAGAACAGGAAGGTGAGTTGCTGATTCTGGGATGGGGCAGCACTCTTGGGGCGATCACCGGGGCGGTCAATGTGGCCCGCGATGCCGGCATCAAAGTGAGTCGAACGCACCTTCGTCATCTTAATCCTTTGCCAAGTGATTTGGGAGACGTGCTGGCTCGCTTAAGGCACGTCCTCGTTCCAGAAATGAATATGGGCCAGCTGGCACTCCTGCTGCGGGCGAAGTATCTAGTTGATATTGTGAGTTTTACGAAAATTCAGGGCAAGCCTTTTTACCGGCAGGAGATTTCCGACAAAATTGATGAGATCTTGGAGTCCGCAAATCATGGTAGCTGACAGCGCAGCACTGACTAAGAAAGATTTTCAATCAGACCAGGAGGTACGGTGGTGCCCAGGTTGTGGGGATTACGCGGTCCTTTCAGCCGTGCAGGCAGTCTTTCCAGAACTCGGGATTCCGAAGGAAGACTTTGTCGTGGTCTCCGGAATCGGCTGTTCGAGTCGTTTCCCTTATTACATGGACACCTACGGGTTTCACTCCATTCACGGTCGAGCACCGGCGATCGCCACCGGCTTGAAGTTGGCGCGACCGGAACTCGAGGTATGGATCGTGACCGGAGATGGCGACTCCATGTCGATCGGCGGTAATCATCTGATCCACATGCTTCGGCGCAATATCGGGGTCAAAGTTCTCATGTTCAATAACCGGATTTACGGCTTGACCAAGGGCCAGTATTCACCGACAAGTGAAATTGGCAAGCGGACCAAATCCAGTCCTTTGGGTTCGGTTGATAACCCGTTCAATCCGATCTCACTGGTGATTGGATCAGGTGCAACCTTTGTCGCTCGCAGTGTCGATATCTATCAGCAGCATTTGAAGGAGACTCTGCTGCAGGCAGCGCAGCACAAAGGGACTGCTTTCATTGAGATCTACCAGAACTGCAACATTTTCAACGACCATGCATTCTCCTATATGACCGACAAGCCAATTCGTGAGGATCAAACGCTCTATCTGGAGTCAGGCAAGCCGTTGGTCTTCGGGAAAGACAAGACGAAAGGTATTCGGCTGCAGGGCACTCAGCTGGAGGTGATCGACTTGGGCGATGAAATGACCGCCGACGATTGCCTCGTATGGGACGAGACAATGGAGAATCCGGCCATATCCTTTATGGTGGGGCAGATGGGCCCGCCCGACTTTCCGACCCCGATCGGCGTTCTCCGTTCGGTCCAGCATCCGAGTTACGATCAGCTCGTCGTCGATCAGATTCAGTACGCTGTGAAGCAGAGCGGTGACGGCAAGCTGGAAGACCTGATTTATTCCGGAGAACTGTGGACGGTGCAGCAGGACGGTTCCATCGCTCAAGGACTACCCGACTGAGTAACCCCGGCTTCATGGGTTGAGCTGTCTCGATCTATTTCCATCGTTCTTCAACAGCTTCCTCCAGGACTTCTTAGGGTTCAAGCCCTACGCTCTTTAGGACGAATCCAGATTCTCAGTCAACCTCATCTTAGTTGGCTCAGGTTGCATGAAGTCGGAGACCAACCTATCTATTCTCCTGTCCGGTCGTGCGGGAATAGTCGGGCTACTTGCCGTTCTCTTGCAGCATGGCCTGAAAGCGGGGTAGGCCGCGGAGGGGAATCCACTCGGCTTCGAATTCGAGGCGCGCGACCGTGAGGGACCGCCAGTAGGGAATGGACAGGAGGTGCTCGACAAGGTCGAGGGCAGCCTCGGTCCGGCCGCTCCAAGTGTAGACAAAGGCCAGGGCCTCTTCCCCTTTCGGTCCAAAATAGCGGTCATCTGCGGTTGCCTCGACCACCTGTTGTGCCAGCTGGGTCGCCGCGGAGGTCTGGCCGAGTAGGGTATACACCTTCGCCAGGTATCGCTGGTAATAATTACTGTCGGGCTGCTGCTCGAGCAGCTTTTCGAGCTCTATCTCCAGCGCCTGCAATTCGACCCGAGCCGCATCGAGACGACCCTCGAGGTGGGTGGCAAAGGCGAGCCTGAAGCGCCCGTTGACCTCCTGCCACGGTCCCTCTAGGGCCGCGGGGTCGATCAGGGCCTGCCGCATAACGGCGACCGCAGCTTCATGATTCCCTGCCGCGAGCTCTACTGCGAATCTTACTGCCGACACCTCAAAACCGGGCGGACTCACTGAGAGCAGTTCTCGGGCTCCGACCAGGTCTCCCCTCCAGGCGAGCAGGGTGTAGGCCTTCTGGGCGTAGGCAGTACTGGAGTTCGGCCTCAGATCGATCACCCGATTCCACATTGCTTGCGCCGCATCGAAGCGCCGCAGCCCCCGGTAGACGTGCGCGAGAAGGGTCCTTGTGGGACCGACCCGGTCCGGCTCGAGGGCCTGGGCTCGCTCGAACCGTCTCACCGCCTCCTCGAATCGCCCCTGGCGGCGATAAACATCGCCAAGGAGCATTTGGGAACTCGCCAGGTTGGGATAGGTCGCGGCGAGCGGCTCGGCAACCTCGAGTGCCCGATCGTAGTCTGGCTCGCAATTGATGTAGTAAGCGGCCTGGGCCAGCTGCACCACCGGCCGCTCGGGGGCCAGCGCTAGGGCGCGCTCGAGGGCTTGCCGGATGTCGGCCAGATCGGCTGCTGTACGAGCTACCCCCCGGCGGTAGCGGTCCCCTTTTACTGTCGAGAGATAGGCATAAGCCTCGGCGAAGTCCGGGTCGAGCTGGGTGGCCCTCCGGTACAACTCGGCCGCGACTCCGTAGTCACCCAGAAGAACGTGAATCTCTCGGGCCCGGAGGTGCGCCTGGTAGGCCTCGAGACTATCAGTCGGTCGGGCCTCCACCACTTTCTGCTCCCGGACCGCCAGCCGCACCCCAAGCTCGGCCAGCACCTTGCCGGCAATCTCGCTCTGTAACGCGAAGATATCCTTCAACTCGCGATCGTAGACCTCCGCCCACAGGTGGATTCCGTCCTCGACTCGAATCAGTCGGGGCGTGATCCGCACCCGGTCCGGGCCTTGGGCGCTTTTTGCCCAGCGCACGGCACCTTCCAGCACATAGTCCACGCCGTACTCCGCGCCGATCTTCGCAATGGCCCGGTCACTCGCCCGATTGCGCCGGGAACCCTTGCCGGAGACCACCCCGAGACTCGAAACCGACGCCAGGCGGCTGGTCACCTCCTCGGTGATCCCGGCGGCGAAGTAAGCGTCTTCGGGCGGGCCGAGATTCTCAAAGGACAGAATGGCGATAGTCGTTCGTTTAGACGCAACGGCAAGGTGCTGAGCCCCCTGAACTACCGGATCATTGGGCGCCCGGCGCTCTTGCGTCAGCCAATAGCCGGCGGTAACGCTCAGCAGGACCAAAACACCGACTGCGATGAGCCGCCACCGTGGCCATCCCCTCCTCCCGGCGTCGTGCGACGGGTCGTGCCGCACCTCCGACACGAATAGGTAGCCGCGCCGTGGCACAGTTCGGATATAGGTGGGTGCCTGTGGGTCGTCACCCAAGGCGTGACGGATGACGCTGATGGCTTGGGTCAGCGACTCGTCTCCGACTATCCTACCGTCCCAAACCGCGTCCAGCAGTTCGTCCTTGCCCACGACCTCGCTCGGTCGCTGCAGCAAATATTCCAGGAGATCGAGGGCTCGAGGCGGTAGGGAGATCTCTTCGTCTCCCCGGCGCAGCTGGGCTTGGGAAGAGTCATAACAGAACGGGCCGAACCAAAACCGGCCCCTACCGTGTCCAATATCTCCCTCTGTTTCCTGGACTCGCGCCATTCCTAGGGCCTCCTCGGATGAGTAGAACTCAGGCTAAAACTCGGCCTTGTAGTACACCGAACATCGTCTTTAGACAAGCTTTAGCAAACCTTTAGCCAGCCTTCAGTCGATCTCTCCATAAGCTTCAGGTCTTCTGTGCTCGCGCCCGCCAATGTCGGGCCATGATGCAAACAACGAAGAGTTGGACTCAGTATATCTTGCTTGCCTGCTTGGCCACCTTGGTGATCTCACCCCTGGAATCCTCTCAGGCTGAAGCGCAGCAGGGCCTTTATCATCTCAGCCTGTCTCTCTTCGACCGCGTCGGATTACCCGACAGGGTCCTGCGCACCATGCGCAAAGAGATAGAAGGGTCCTACGCGAACATTGGCGTGCATATCCAGATGGAAATATACGGACCCTCCGTGCCATCAGTACCATCGCTCAAAGCTCCTACCGTTCAGGTTCTCCTCTGGCCCAGGGATGGCACCCTTTTCCAGGTTTCGGACAAGACCATGGGCCTGGTTCTGCTCAAGGCGGGGCAGGCGCCTGAGAGCGCTTACATCTTCTTCCCTGCAGTTGTCCGAGCGCTGACCCAAGGCCGAAGAAAATCGGTCGCCGACCTGACGAGCTTCGAACTGGGCCGTGCCCTCGGCCGAGTCGTAGCACACGAGCTGATCCACGTTGTCGCCCCTCGTCATCCACATTCACAGCACGGGCTAACCCAACGCGCCTTGACCAAGGAATTCCTAAGCAGCCTCCGGCCTGCAAAGCTTGATCCAATCGCAGTTAAAGCGTTCATTCGGAGCTTGCAGAATCGGACCCCGCTGGAAGCCGAAGCTCTGCCCACCACTCAGGCGCTCTCACGGCAGTAATACTTCATCAGCCCGGCGAGTCAATCGCGCCTCTGGATCCCTAGAAGCCCTTGCTGCTCTAGAACCTGAAATCGTCCTCCCTCTATACCTCGTGCCCGCCCCTCCCACTCAGCGGTCGCCGCGGCGCCCGAGGCAGGATATGGAGTTCTTCACAAGCTCTCAGGCCAACGGATTCACCCAGCGCAGGCCGGAGAAGCGTCCGAAGTCAGAGTCGTTCGAATGTAGCGCGGCTTGCACTTCGATCGCCAGTGCCGCGAGGTGGAGATCGGTGGTCAGCTCGCCTGCGGTGCCAGCCTCTTGGGCGAGGTTGTCCAAAATGTCGAGGTGCCGCGGCCCGGGTTGAAGGATCTCGACCTGCGGGCGCTCCAACCAAGAGCGCAGGTGGCCGAGAGCCTCGTCGGGCCGGAACGGGTCGACGAGCACGGCTCGGCTGGTCATCAAGCGTAGGTAGCCCAGCATCACCACCCACGGTAGGGCGACGGGCTCGGACCCGGATAGGCACTCCTCCCACCAACTACGGGCCGTTGGGTGGTGGGGTGCAGCGGAGTTGTAGGCGTAAACCAGAAGGTTGACGTCGGGCAGGATCATCGGCCGTCCGACTCGTCGGTGAGCGCGCGCTGAAAGTTTTCGATCTCCAGCACGTCGACGAGTTGGTTGAGCTTGCCCGGGTCGATTCCCGTGCGGAAACCGCAGCTTTTCGGTCGCACCTCGAAGGGTGGTGGGCGGCGCGCGGGTTTGTCTGCTTGGCGGAGCCCGCGGCGGATGACGGCATTGACCACCGATTTGAAGCTCTCGTTCCGGAGGCGTGCGATCTCCTTGAGTTGGCGCGCCAGTTGGTCGTCCAGAGTCAGGGTGGTTCTCATGGCGACATCATGATGCTTCAGATTGGTGATGTCAAGATGCCGGATTCAGGGAGACCGACCGTTTTCCTGCCGAACAGTTGCTGACAGTCTACCGCGAGCCGTGTCGATCTAAGGGACGGGTAGTCGATCTAGGGAACGGCTGGTTGGGGAAGAGGAGGCCCGCCTCTTGCGTACTACCCATTCATCGGCCAGGACACCCAGTCATCGCCTACGATACCGACTCATCGGCGAGGAGACCTGCTCCTGGGGTATTCTCTTGCTGTGACTAGATCTCGAGCTGGAGAAGTGCCACAGGAGCGATGAGATTACTATGATCTCTAAATGAACATTTTTGAATTCCCAACCGGTTCGGTAGCCGTTCGGCTCCGAATCAGGCCTGTGGTTCTGGTCGCTCTGGCGCGCGATTCAAATGGCTGTGATATTTAGGGTCGCCCGACACCGATGAGCTTCTCGATCTTCAAACAGTCCTTGACCTTGCTTTGCTTGATCAGCCTGCCCGCGGTGGGTTCTACCCTGACCGCTGAGTCGAGTGGGACCGATGCAGGGCCGCAACTCTCCAGTCCAGGAGAGGGATTTCAGGTGATCGAACTCGGCTCCGACGCTGTCGTGGTTACCAGTGAACCGTTTGCTGCGAACTCGCTCTTGGTGCGAACCCTGAGTGGAGAGGTGATCCTCGTCGATAGTCCTGCGACTCCGGCGGATACGCAAGCGCTTCTCGCTTGGGCGGAGGAACACTGGAGAGGGCCGGTGACTCATGCAGTGACGTCGCACTGGCATCTTGACGCCTCAGGGGGAAATCAAGTTCTGCTCGCAGCTGGAGTGGAGGTGATCTCCTCGAAACTCACGGCGCTTCTCTTGCGCGACCGTGGTGAAACCATGAAGGCGGAGCTCATTCGGATGTTTCAAGAAAGCGATCCTGAAACTGCTACTGAGCTCGAGGCTTTTCAACCGACTGCGGCGCCGAACCCACTTGAGATTTCCGGCTCGCGTACGATCGAACTCGGCGGTGAGCTCATCATTCTCCTGGCTCCGGGACCGTCTCACAGCCCCGATTCCATCGGCGTCTATTTTCCCCGCCTGCGAATGCTCTACGGTGGCTGTGCAGTACGCAGTAACGGCCGGATTGCGAACCCAGCTGATGCTGATCTGGCGACTTGGGAGAAAGCGTTGGAAACCTTCGCCGATCTCGGAGCCGAAATCGTCGTTCCCGGACACGGTCTACGATTCGACCCCGCGATGATCCAGGAATCTATCGAAGCTGTCCAAGAGCTTCAAATCACTAAGACTGAATAAGACCGAAGAGTCTGAGGTCGGAGGTTCGTCGGTGCAACCTGGGTGCTGTTCCCTCGCAGCGCGAATACTGCGGGGCGCATTATTCTTCCTGCTCGCCGCTGTTGGGTGAGTTTGTCGCGATGACTTCCAGATAGGTATCCTCACCGAGGATCTGAGGATCGAGCGAGAATTCGTAGAGATCCAAACCGCCGAAGAGCGCCTTGACTCGAGCGAAGCCGCGGGTCTGGAACTCTTGGGCCTTGGGAACCGCGATCGAGCCATCGTCGTCGATCAGCACGACGACTTGGTTCGGCTCCGGCTCCCAGTCCCCAGGAGGCGACGGCTGCGCTCCCCGGATGGTCTTTGCCGGGCTGCCGCTACGTACATCCATGATGATCGGTGCTTTACCGTCCCTGAGATCTCGAAAGAGCTTGAAGGGCGAGATCTCCAGCTGGGGGTCGAACTGCACCGTGGGAACGTCGGCGGCGTCGAAGTAGGTCGGCATGAGTCGATCCTACCAGCCGGCGATCAACAATTTGAATTCGACCACAGTGTCTGTGTCGGTCTACCGCGAAGATTCATCGTGATGTCAGAACGCGGTCTTGAAGAAAATGGGGGCTCGATATCGGATTGGCGGACGCCTCGCTCGTCGTTCTTGCGGAGCGGTTCTCGGTAGACGAGATTCTCACCCTTGATGAGCGCCATTCCCGGGAGCTTCGGGGGTCGCACGGTAAACCGTTTCGATTGATTCCCGCCGATGCATAACCGCTTTCGGTGGTCTTCCCACCCGCGTGTTATGCTATATGCTACCGCTCAACGACAAAGCAATGCCCTATCCCTGATCTGCGGAAAGCTCCGCAGATCGCGTCCCAAAGAACTCAGATGAACATGTCTTCGACGCTCTTCTCCGCAGATGAATGGGCTCTGATCCTCGGCGGTTCCAGTGGCTTCGGGCTGGCCACCGCTCACAAGCTCGCGGAGCACGGTCTCAACCTTTGTATCGTCCACCGCGATCGGCGTGGAGCGATGAAAAGAATCGAGCCGGAATTCGAGCAGATCCGACAGCGCGGCGTGTCGCTACTGACCTTTAACCGGGATGCCCTCGATGCGAAGGTCCGCAGCGAGATTCTCGATGAATGTTCACAGGCACTCGGATCGAAGGGGAAGATTCGGGTTCTCCTCCACTCCATTGCATTCGGTAACCTCAAGTTGATCGGACCTGAGGCACCTTCGAATAACACCGCCCGTGCCGAATTCGCGGCAGCGCTGGGCGTCGAAGAGAGTGTTCTCAAGGAGGCTGCCGACCGGTTGTTCGAGGAGGGGTGTGACGTTCTGCAGGGCCTGACCACGGCGCCGCACTACGCGCCGGATCTCTTCCTGGAGGAAGAAGATATGGCGCGGACCGTGCACGCCATGGGCACCAGCCTGCTCGGCTGGACGCAGGAGCTCCTGAAGCGCAGCCTCTTTGCTCCCGATAGCCGGGTACTTGGCCTTACGAGCGAGGGCAATTCCGTCGCCTGGAAAGGCTATGCCGCCGTTGCGGCTGCCAAGGTCGCACTCGAATCGGTCTCCCGCTCCATCGCGGTGGAGATGGCGCCGTACGGAATTCGCTCTAACATCGTTCAGGCCGGCGTCACCGATACCAACGCTCTACGCGTCATTCCCGGCAGTGCCCACCTCAAGGCCCAGGCTCGAATCCGTAATCCGTTCGGGCGTTTGACCACTCCCCGGGACGTCGCCAACGCGATCTTCTTGTTATGCCTTCCGGAAGCCGCTTGGATTAACGGCGAAGTCATCCGGGTCGACGGCGGTGAACGCATCTCGGGGACTTCGCGATGAGTCTGTTTCTCCACGGTCTGGGCCATTTTCATTCCGAGGTCGAAATCACCAATCGCTTTTTAGAAGAGCTCGACATCGGGACCAGTCAGGAGTGGATCCTTGAAAGAGTGGGCATCGAAACCCGCCGTACTGTGATGCCCCTCGATTACCTCCGTGAGACTCGCAACTCGAATCCGGCGATGGCCCTCGAGGTGGCGCTCTACTCCCATGCCGACACCGGGAAAGAGGCGGCCGAGATGGCCCTAGGCCGGGCCGGCATCGCCAGGGATCAGATCGGCCTGGTCATCGCCGGCTCCAGTCGACCCGAGATGTCCTCTCCGGCCGATGCATGTGCGATCGCCGACGCCCTCGAGCTGGAGGTTCCCTCCTTCGATATCAATTCGGCCTGCACGAGCATGTGGGCGGCCCTCTACATGCTCTCCATGATGCGTCCAGAAGCCCTCCCCGAATTCATCCTTCTGGTGACCCCCGAGAGCCTTACGACCACGGTTGACTACTCCGACCGCTCAGCGTCGGTGCTGTGGGGGGATTGCACTACAGCGGCGGTGGTTTCGACCCGCGTGCCGGCGCGAGCCCGATTCCTCGGGAATACTTTTGCTTCGAGTCCGGCTGGTCGAGACAAAGTCATCGCGCCGCTCTTCGGCCACTTCGACCAAGAGGGCAGAACGGTCCAGATGTTCGCGATCAAGAAGACCATTCGCTGCCTCCGTGACCTCAAGAAGGAGTTCCCGGAAGCGGCCGACGGTTTTCACTTCATCGGCCATCAGGCCAATCTGTTGATGCTCCGGACGGTCTGTGATCGATGTAACATCGACGATGCTCACCATCACTCCAACGTCGTCGACTTTGGGAACACCGGAGCAGCCGGCGCTCCATCGGTCGTCTCCATGAATTGGGACCGATGGCAGGACGGCGACGATATCGCGATCATCGGCGTCGGCTCCGGGCTCTCCTGGTCGAGCTATCTGCTCCGTTTCGGAGACCGGTCTTGACCTACGACGAGTTTCGCGCCCAATCCAGCTTCTCGCACGAGGAGGTGTTGGCCCTGGCCCACGGCTCACTTTTCGATGACGCTCCCGCAGGGTACAACGCGCGCTTGCCGCTGCCGCCAATGCTCATGGTCGATCGCATCGGCGAGTTTTCCGCGCGGAAGGCGCGGGGTCGGATCGTCGCTGAGCGCGACGTTCGGGTCGATGACTGGTTTTTTCAGTGCCACTTTCTGGGTGACCCGGTACAGCCCGGATGCCTCGGGGTCGATGCTATCTGGCAGCTGCTCGGCCTCTACTGTGCCTGGCGCGGAGCCCTGGGATCGGGCCGGGCGCTAGGCTGTGGAGAGGTCGAGTTCGCCGGGCAGATTCGGCCCCACGACCGAGTGGTTCGTTATGAGATCGAGGTCGTCCGCTACCAGGACTTGCCGGCCTCCGGCTCCTCTGTGGTGATCGGCGATGCCATTGTGCAGGTAGACGGCGAGCCGATCTACGAGATCAAGCGTGCCAAAGTAGGGGTCTTCCGAGACATCGACTATCCCGACTATCCTCTGCAATCGCGCAACTCACAGGGCGGCAGGATGGGCGCATGACGGTTCTCGGCTCGCTGACTCCGGATCAGGTTTTAGAGTTGCTCCCGCAGCAGGAGCCTTTCCGCTTCGTGGACCGTATCCTCGAACTCGACGCAGAGCATATCGTCGCGACCTATCGCTTCCGACCGGAGGCGGATTTCTACCGCGGGCATTTTCCCGGCAAACCGGTAACACCGGGTGTCCTACTCCTGGAGGCCGTGGCGCAGGTAGGCGTCGTGGCACTGGGCATCTACCTGTTCGCTCTCGATCACTCCAGAGATGAACTCGAGCGGACAGTCACTCTCTTCGCCGATGCCGAGGTCGAGTTCTCCGGTATCGTGCTGCCGGATACCGAGGTAACCATCTCCGCTGAGAAAGTGTTCTGGCGCCGCAACAAGCTGCGCTCGAAGGCTACCATGACCCTCGCAGATGGTACTCTGGTCTGTGCAGCAACAATTTCTGGAATGGGGGTGAAGACGTGAGTGAGAGCGGTCGCGTGGTCGTAACCGGTATGGGGGTCGTCACGCCCAACGCCAACGGCACTGCGGCATTCAGCCGGGCGCTGCGCGAGGGTGTCTCGGGAATTCGCCACATTCCGTTGCTCGCGGAGCTCAAGTTCGGCTGCCAGGTCGCGGGTGTGCCGCAGGGAATCGACGAAATAGCCGAGCGTTACTTTGCGGCCGACGAACTGCGGGCGATGAACTCCAGCCACCGTTTCGGCTCGATCGCGGCCATCGATGCATGGACCGACGCCGGCTACGACAGACCCGATCACGACGACGACTCTGCTCTCGATTGGGATGTTGGCGCCATTCTCGGTACCGGAATCGGCGGGCTCGACACCACCGGCGAGAAGCTCGTACCGCTGGTCGATGCCGGTCGCGTTCGGCGGCTCGGCAGCACGATCGTGGAGCAGGTTATGGGGAGTGGAGTCTCCGCCCGCATTGCCGGCCTCTTGGCTCTCGGCAATCAGGTCACCTCAAACTCCAGCGCCTGCAGCACCGGGACCGAGGCGATCATCGAGGGCTACTACCGCATCCGGTCAGGGCGCGCCAAGCGCATGCTCTGTGGTGGCACCGAGGGCGCCAGCCAGTATATTTGGGGTGGCTTCGATTCCATGCGGGTGCTCAGCCGCAAGTACAACGACGAGCCGGAAAAGGCCTCGCGACCGATGAGCGCTACGGCAGGGGGGTTCGTGCCGGGCAGCGGCGCCGGGGTCTTGCATTTGGAGAGCCTCGAGAGCGCTCAGGGCCGCGGTGCCCGGATCCACGCGGAAATACTCGGCGGTGCCATCAATTGCGGCGGTCACCGCAGCGGCGGCAGCATGACCGCGCCGAACCCGCAGGGAGTGCAGCGGTGCATCCGGCAAGCCATCGAGGACGCCGGCATCGAGCCGGGAGAGATCGACGCGATCAGTGGACACCTGACAGCCACCGGGGCGGATCCACGCGAGGTGAGTTCCTGGGAGCAGGCTTTGCACTGCTCCCCCGAGACGCTTCCGCCGATCACCTCTACCAAGTCGATGATCGGGCACGGACTCGGGGCCGCTGGAGCCATGGAGTCGGTAGCCTGTATACTCATGCTGGCGGGGGGATTTGTTCATTCGTCCCTGAACTGCGAAGATGTACATCCGGAGATCGAGGCGTATGCCGATTCGATCCCTCATACTGCGCGAGAGATGCCGGACCTAAAGACGATCATCAAGGCCGGTTTCGGCTTCGGAGACGTCAATACGTGTGCGATCTTCCGCCGATGGGATAATTAGCACTTTACGATACAGGAGCAATTGATGACGAAAGAAGAGATCTTCACCAAGGTGGTTGAGATTGTTCGGCCCTTTGTCAAGAGCAAGGAGGCCCTCGATTCGGTTGATGAGAACACCAATATCCTGCAGGACCTCAAGGTGAATTCGGCGCGATTGGTCGACATCATTCTCGACTTCGAAGACGCCTTCGACATCGAAGTCGAAGACGAGGACGCCGACGCCGTGAACACCATAGGCGATGCCGTGCGGCTGATCGGCGCGAAGGTCTCCTGAGAGCCTGTGAATATTTCCATATGCTGCTGCGGGCACCACCAAAAGCGCCCAGCTGCGTTTCGAAAGCTCGAAATAGCCAGCTATTCCTTCACTTCCGCGCCTTGCTGGGCACTCTCGGTGGCACCCTCGCGATGAATCTGGAAAAATTCACAGGCTCTGAGCGAAGCGCCGTGGCCACGCTTCCCCTCAGAACCCGAGTCGGGCTGGCTGTCCAACGACAGGTCAGTCGGTTCTCGTCCATTCTCTGGATCCCCCCGACCGTCTTCATCATGCGCGTCCTGATGCGGTACCGCATCAAGAATGCGGCCGAACTCAGAAAGCGGCATCGGGCTCTGATCAGGGAGAACAATGGCCCGGTCTTGATCTGCGCCAATCACCTGACCATGGTGGACTCGGCGATCCTGGCATGGGCACTGGGAGGAAGCTGGTCGTACGTCTTCCACTACCGCCGGATGCCGTGGAATCTCCCCGAATACAACAACTTCGCGTCGACCTGGATCAGTCGGTTCCTCGCCTGGGTTACGAAATGCATCCCCGTCGTTCGTGGCGGGCCGCGCGAGCAGGTGTCGGGAGTGATCAAGCGCGTACAATACGTGCTTTCCCGCGGTGACACCGCACTGATCTTCGCCGAAGGTGGCCGCAGTCGAACCGGGCGCGTCCAAGAAGATTCACCAGCCCAAGGCATGGGTCGCATTCTGAACGCGGTAGACGGTTGCAAGGCACTCTGCGTCTACCTGCGCGGCGACCGGCAGCTGACCTGGTCGACCGTCCCAGCCCGGGGAGACTCCTTTCATGTCGATTTCGAGTTCTTCCAACCTGAGTCGCTGCACCGGGGAATGCGCCGATCGCGAGACCTGGCCCAGCAGATCGTGGCCCGGTTGGCCCGAATGGAGGAGAAGTACTTCGCCAGTCGGTAACGACGTCGTCGACCTGCGGCATCCACTGTGCCAACCGGAAGCGATCCACCCGCGTTTCGATACCCGAGTCTTCACGGCCGGCGAGCGGGCTCTACTCGCGGCGTCCAGCCAGGCTCACCGGACGCGTTGGTCCCTGTGGGCGGCCAAAGAGAGCGCTTTCAAGGCCTCGCGCAGGATCGACTCGCGAGTGCGCTTCCTGCCCCGGGATTTCGCGGTTCATCTGAGCGGCGAGCGGGCTGAAGTGGTGCATCGATCGGGTCGCTTCGAGGTGTGGCTGGACCACACCGACGACTGGGTGCACGCCGTGGCGAGTCGGAGCGCCCAGCGCCCCGGCTTCCAGCTCGATGGTGATCCCACCGCTGAACCGGGAGACGAGGAGGAACGAGGTAGCGAACGAGTGAGGAGGCTTGCCCGATCCACCTTGGGCGCTCTCCTCAATATCGCTCCGAGCGAGGTTGAGATCGTCTCTGAGGATCGCATTCCTCGAGCACAGCGGCGAGGAGTGCCCGTCCCCTGCGATCTATCCCTGTCCCACGATGGCCGCTTCGTATCCTGCGCCTGGGAGCTGATTGATCCCTTTGACTTCGTATGACATCATAATAATGTCATGCCCCAGATAACCGCACGTATTCCGGAGGAGTTGGGAAGGGAGATCGATGCGGCTGCAGCCCACCTGAAGCGATCTCGCGCCCAAGTTGTGCG
>JAZFTL010000240.1:0-3337 GCA_036446675.1 Thermoanaerobaculia bacterium | reverse complement strand
CTGCAAATGGGGATCTTCAAACTGCGATGAGGCACTCGCCGACGTTCACGTCGCTTCCTACTCTTCGAGTCGGCGTCTCAGCCTGGAGATCGACGGCTATCCCAAGTGGCATATGAAGTGGCTGCAAACCAAAGGGACCATCAGGTTACCGGTCGCCGCATCCCTGGATGTGGATATGGGAGTAGGAGCGATCGAGATCGAAGGTCTCGCGGGCGATCAGCGCATCGACCTCGGGGTTGGCGACGTAAAAATCTGGGCGAACAAGGCCGATGTTCACTCAGTTGCGATCGATGCCGGAGTCGGAGAGACCAAACTGCACGGAGTCGACCGCCACGTCCAGGAACACCGCTCGATGTTCGTCGGCAGTGAGCTCTATTGGAGTGATGGACCAGGCGAAGCCAAGATCAAGATTGACGTGGGAGTCGGCGAAGTGAGTGTCTGGTTAGAATGAGGGACAGCACCAAGAGCAGCGCCCCGAGTAGATTGCTGTAGGCGAGTTCCAAACCTCCCCATACGAGGTCGTTCCCTCGGTAGATCAGCAGCAGCCCGGCAGCTAGAAAGAGACCGCGGTGAACTGGTGTCAAAGAACCCCAAGAGTAGCCCGAGACCGCGATCGTCAGTGCCACAATCGCGACGGTGCTCAAGAGTACAACTGCGATAATGTCGGAAGCCCTGGCCACTTGACCGGTGGGAGTCAGCATCAAGAGCTGCGGCCGCAACACAAACATATAAGGTAGAGCGAAGCCCACCAGCGCAAACCGAAATGCCGCCAGGCTGGTGTCCCACAGTTTGGAGCCCGCAATCGAACTGGCGGCGTAGGCCGCCAGAGCCACCGGTGGGGTCACCATCGACATCATGCCGAAATAGAAGATAAAGAGGTGCGCCGCCAGCGGCACCACACCCAGCTTCGTTAGGACCGGGCCGATCAGGGTCGCCATCAACAGATAACAGACCGACGACGGCAGTCCCATGCCTAGAATGATCGAAGAGATCATGATGAGAACCAGTGCCGCGATCAAATTCTGCTCCGCCAGCGAGAGGATAATCGCCGGCAGGCGCGTACCGATTCCGGTCAACGTCACCACTCCCACAATCACTCCGACCGACGCCGCGGCAGAGATCAGAGCGACGCCGTTTTCCGATGCCCGGGTCAGGGCCCTCGACAGCTCGCCGAGTGAGAGACGGGTTCGGGCATTCAGCGAACTCGACAAAAGCACTGCGCCCATCGCTACTGTAACGGCACGAAAGACACTGTAGCCCAACAGCAGAGTGACCACGAGACTCGACAATCCCACGATGAATATGACCCCCTCGTAGCTCGTCTGCTCGTCTGCTAGAGGTGCACTCTCCGCAGACAGAGACTCAGGAGCCTCAGCGGCGGTTTCCACGTCGTTGGAGGACCCCGAGTCGTGAGCGTCGACGGCACTAATTTTCTTGGAGTGCAGATGCACGATGAGGAAGAGCGAGAAGTAGTAGAGCAGGGCAGGCAACAGAGCCGCGCGGACGATCTGGAGGTAGGAGACCGGAGGGTCGATGATCTCCAACATCATATAGGCACCGGCTCCCATCACCGGAGGCACCAGGGCTCCTCCCGAGCTTGCCGCCGCTTCCAGTCCGGCCGCAATGTGGCGGGAGAACCCGGCGCTGCGCATCATTGGGATTGTGAAAATTCCAGTGGTAGCTGTATTCGCTACCGCGCTGCCAGAGAGGGAGCCCATCAGGCCGCTACTCAGCACCGCTACCTTGGCCGCGGCGCCCTGGGATCCCCGAAACAGCCGACGGGAGGCATTGATGACAAATCGCGTCGCGCCGGTCTCCTCCAGGATCGATCCAAAAACCACGAACAGAAAGACGTAGCTGAACATTACCTTGAGGGCGACGCCGAAGACCCCCTGGCTGTGCAGAAACGTCTGCCCGACGATACGAGCTACCGAGTAACCTCGAATCGGCAGGAGCCAATCGGGCAAGTAGCTCCCCCACCGTGCATAGGCGATAAACAGGAGCGACAGCAGCGGGATCGCCATCCCCACCGAGCGGCGGGCTGCCACAAAGACCAGCAGTAACCCGATGGTTCCGAGTACCAAATCGAGACCGGTCTCCCCTCCGGCCCGGGATCCCAGCGAGGTGCCGTTCTGCCACCAACCCGAGAACATCGGCTCGGTCTGAATGACAATGTAGCCGCAAACGATGACCAGCAGGACGACGGCAAGACGCCGTAGGGAAAGCTCGATCGGCCCAATCGCCTCGCCCTCGCGCGGCAGCAAGGCCAGGGACATCCCCAGCATGGCGAACAGGGCTAATTGTGAGAGGGGAGTGAGGCTCGGGTAGTTGACTTCTACCAGTACAAAGAGCGGAAGAAGCAGCGCAATAGCGCGACGCGCGGCTCTCTCCGCGCCGTGAATGGCAGAGTCATTCACTCGGCGGCGCTGCTTGCGTCGTCGACGTCTCCAGGCGCCGCAGCCGGCTCGGCTGCTGCGGCGGTCTCGGCAGCCTCTACGGCGCTCGGCGATTCGGGCCAGATGCCGATCTCGCGATAGTAGCGGATCGCACCTGGATGAAACTCCGTACCAATGTCTCGAACAATGTTCTTGGCTTGAATCGCTCGACCAGCGGGGTGCTTCTCGACCACTTTTTGCCGATTCTCGTAGATCGTTTTGGTAACTCGATAGACCGTGTCGTCACTCTGAGCCGCCGAAGTAATGAACTGCATCGATCCGACATTCAGCCCAGAGAACTCCACATCGACATTTCGATAGGTCCCTGCCGGGATCGTGGCATGGTGAAAGAAGGGAAACTTCTCAACCAATTCGGCGACCGCCTCTGCGTCAAACGGCACGAAAGCAATGTCTTGACTGGTCGCCGCTTGGGTGATCGAGGCGGTCGGAACGGCACCGCCTAGGAAAGCCGCATCGGCTGAACCGTCCGCCAGCATGGTGACTGCCCCGGACTGTGTATTGTGCAGTTCGGTGAGTTCTGCATAGGTTACATCGTGCGCCGCTAAGATCGGTTTCAAAAAGTAATCAAAGCCCGCACCGGCCGGCCCCAAAACCACGCGGCGTCCCTTGAGAGCAGCGATGCTTTCGATCCCCGAACCCTCGATGGTGACGAAGAGGGCTATATTAGGCGCCAGGGTCATCACCGACCGCATCGGGTAGGCCTGCTCCCAGCCGGACTCGCCGCGTACTGCGAAATAATTGATCGCCGCATTGGCCAGAGCAAAATCGAGCTCTCCAGACGCCAAGCGACGAATGTTTTCTTGTGTACCCTTGGTGGCCTCGGCGGTCACCTGCCACCCTTGGTCCCCCAGAGCCTCGGCGAGTACTTCGCTCAGAGCACT
>JAZFTL010000239.1:0-5860 GCA_036446675.1 Thermoanaerobaculia bacterium | reverse complement strand
ATTTAGCTAGATTCGATACGGAAATCATAGAGCGTTGAAGACTACCATGGCGAGTTGGGGGCGGTGGGTCGTTCTACTCGATGCCTTGAGTGGTGTTCGCGGTACGTAACCTAAAGGTTACCGAAACAGCGAAGAAAGATGTTCTCGAGCCGATGTGCCTTTGAGAGGTGAGGCACTGGGCTCCCTTGTAGTCAGTGAGGGCGGGGAGGCCAGATGACACGATGACAGAGATGAAGATGTTTGGGTAATCGTTTCAGGATATGGAATGGATGGTCCGATTGTTGCTTTGTATTCTGAATGTAGGGCGAACCAGCCCATCTGAATTCACTCTTGACCTTTCGCAGGGGCTCTAGACGAATGCCGATCAGGCGAAGTACACGTCGCAAGCGAGTAAACCGGGGACGCCGTCGGATCGCCACCATCGGTGCCTTGGCCCTTCTTGGCGCAGTGGTATATCTCATCTGGCCGTTCTGGCAGATTGCGGCCACCCTTGGTACGCGCGAAGTCCAGCAGCCTTCCAGGCTGTACGCTCGAGCAACGCAACTCAGAGTTGGTTCAGCTGCGACCACCGAAGGCATCAGCAAGGATCTGAAAGCCGCCGGCTACCAGAGAGTTACGGCTGCTGAGTTGCTTCCAGGGCGTTATCGGTCCTCGCCGACCGGCTTTGAGATCTATCTTCGAGAGTTCCCGACGGCAAAGGGTTGGAGTCGGCCTGGTCTCTTGGCGATTCGCCTCGGCAGGAGGCAGGTTGAATCTCTTGCTTGGCAGGGAAGGCCTACTGAGAGAGCCATTCTCGAGCCTCCGATTCTCTTCACCTTCTATGGCTCTGATCTGCAGGAGCGACGGCCGGTGGACTTGTCGGCTCTACCCAAGCATTTCGTCGATGCTGTGCTTGCGGCAGAAGACGCCGGCTTCTACAGCCATGCCGGACTCTCCCTAACCGGAATGGCTAGGGCGGCCTGGGTCAACGCCAGGGGAGGCGAGCTACGTCAGGGTGGGAGTACGGTGACCCAGCAGTTGGTGAAGAATCTTTTCCTGACGCACGAACGGACAATTGTTCGCAAGGTGAGAGAAGCTGTTCTAGCCATACTCATCGAATGGCGATACGAGAAGCGGACAATCCTCAACGCCTATTTAAATGAGATCTACTGGGGCAAGAGCGGGCGGGCGAATCTCATGGGAGTGGGAGCGGCGTCCTGGGCCTATTTCGGTGTCTCACCGGAAGCCCTGTCGCTATGTCAATCAGCTGTTCTTGCAGGAATGATTCGCTCGCCCGGAAGCTACTCGCCAACGGCGCGTCCCCAGAAGGTACTGGCGCGCCGTAATTGGGTTCTCGGGCGGATGCGCGAACTGAAGAGTTTGGACCCCGCAGAAGCCGAGGCTGCGCTGGACGAACCGCTGTGTAGTTCGCCTCATTCTGTGGACATTCAGCGTGCCTCCTATTTTGTAGACGCGGTTCGAAAGGAGGCAGGGAGCCGATTCGGGGTGCAACGCCTCGGTGGTGCCGGTTTGGCGCTGCTGTCGACGCTCAAGTTGTCGGACCAGCAGCAGGCAGACAAGATTGTGGAATCCGGCCTCATCGAGTTGGAGTCGAAGTGGGAAAGGCGCCGACGGGTCGGCCAGGGACTTCAAGCCGCACTCGTCTCGATCGATCCGCGCAGCGGCGAGATTCTGGCCTATATCGGGGGGCGCGATTATGCAGCCAGTCAGTTCGATCGAGCCGGGTCGGCATTGCGTCAGGCGGGCAGTGCGTTTAAGCCGATTGTCTATGCTGCCGCATTCGAGGACCGTATCGTGTCGCCCGCGTCCTTGCTGGAGGATGCTCCGCTGACGGTCAAGACCGGCGAGAGATCGTGGTCGCCGAGTAACTCGGACTCTAAGTTTAGAGGGTGGGTCACTGCACGTACGGCCCTGGAGAGCAGCCTCAACGTTCCAACGGCAAGGTTGGCTCTGATGGTGGGTTTGTCGCGAGTGATCGAAATCGCCAAGAGCCTCGGAATCTCGAGCCCCTTGCGACCGGTACCCGCGTTGGCTTTGGGTGCCTTCGAGGTGTCGCCAATAGAATTGGCGACAGCTTATGCGACCTTTGCGAACGGAGGCGTGCGACCCCCCGTTCACGGCTTGAGCGCGGTGTTGGATGCCAATGGGGCACCGCTATCAGGTCGAGACTTGCCGCGACCACGAAGAGTGCTGAGTCCGCAGACGAACTACCTCATCACATCGATTCTTCAGGGCGTGCTCGAACGGGGCACTGGTCGATCGGCGCGATACTACGGAGTCGTTGACTCGCTTGCCGGAAAGACCGGAACTTCAAACGACCGTCGGGACAGCTGGTTTGCCGGTTTCTCAGCGGAACGCATCACCCTGGTCTGGGTGGGTTATGACGACAGTTCGTCATCCAGGCTCTCCGGGGCGCGCGCCGGGCTGCCGATATGGAGTCGATTTACCGTGGCAGTTCGGCCTGCGGGAGGATTCTCTATTGCTCGCCAGCCGCGCGGAGTCGTCACCGCCGTGATCGATCCGTTGAGCGGTGAATTGGCGACCGACTCGTGCCCGAGTGTCCTGACGGAGGTCTTTCTGGAAGGGACGGTACCCAGAGAGATTTGCTATCTACATGGGAAATGGCCATCGGTGCGGGAATCCGATCCGCGCTGGGTCGAACTGAAGCAGCGGCGCCGGCCCTGGGGCTGGGTAAGACGAATCTTCAAGAAACGGGATCGATCGAACTGATCGATAGAACGGGCCGGTGGACCGCGATAAGCTAGGGGGCTTGGCAGTTCGGGGTCCACACTCATTTCAGGAAGTTTGGGCTTGAAATTTCCAACTACCAGAGTTTTTTCAGAATTTTTTCAGGAGCCAGCCCGGCCATGTTGAAGAAGCACTCCATCGAAGTCATTGGTGCTCGCACTCACAATCTAAAGGGGGTCAGCTGCCGGATTCCGCACGGTGAGGTGACAGTTGTAACCGGCCCGTCGGGGGCAGGCAAGTCGTCGCTTGCCTTTGACACGGTGTTCGCAGAAGGTCAGCGCCGCTTTGTAGAGTCGGTGTCGACCTACGCCCGACAGTTTCTACGGCAGATGGAGCGGCCTCCTGTCGACGAGATCCGGAATTTGACTCCTGCGGTCGCTCTCGAAGCGCGGAACTCTATCGAGAGCGCTCGCTCGACCGTGGGGACGGTGACCGAGATCTATGACGTACTCCGATTGCTCTTTACCCATATCGGCGAGATCCACTGTCCTCACGGACATGGCAGGGTCCGCAAGTATTCCTCGGAGGAGGTCGCCAAGAGGTTGACGAGCGGCGCGGTCGGAGATGCGATTCTTCTCGTCGCTCCGATTTCGAGGCCCAAACAACATGCCAATCAGGCGCTCGCCGAACTGATTCGCCAGGGGTTTGCACGCTGCTTAGTGGGTTCAGATCTCGTCCGGATGGATTCGAGCTTCAGCTGGAGTAAAGAATGGGATCCACTGGATCTGGTTCTGGGTAGATTCAAGGCCGAGCCCGGAGCGCGGTCGCGTCTGACCGAGGCCATTGATGAAGGCGCACAGCTCAGTAACGGTATCGTCCAAGCGCGCGGTGGCTCAGCGGGTCTGAATGGCTCACCTGGCTCGAGCAGTGTGTGGCACTACGGGCCTGGGCTTATCTGCTCGCAATGTGGGCAATCAATCCAGAACCCTGTTCCGGCGCTCTTCTCCTTCAACTCGCCGATGGGGGCCTGCATCGAGTGCCAAGGGTTTGGCCGAGTTATCGGCATCGATCGGGGTCTCGTAATTCCAGACCAAAGCTTGACCCTACTTGAAAAGCCGTTGGCACCCTGGAATTCGCCCGCTTATGCGGGCCACTACGATGATCTCTTCGCCGCATGCAGGGAGCGCGGCGTCCCGCTGGATGTGCCATGGAGGGATCTTACCGATCGGGATCGCGACTGGATTTGGTCTGGCCCAGATGCCGCCGTCGCCAAACATGGAGATTTCCTCAACCTGCGGGACTTCTTCGCCCGGCTCGAACGGCGTTCATACAAAGTGCACGTGCGCGTCATGCTGTCGCGCTATCGTGCTTACGATACGTGTACCGCTTGTCAGGGTGGCCGACTTCAGCCGGAGGCGCTGAGAGTCTTAGTACAGGGGTTGACCCTGCCGGAAGTGACTCGAATGACTGTCGATGAGATGTATGCCTGGCAGCAGCAGGCCGGTTGGAGTAGTCGCCAGCAAGAGATCGGAGGCCACCTTCTAGATGAACTCGAAGAGAGGATCGGAGTGTTGCGGCGGGTCGGTCTCGACTATCTGAGCCTAGACCGGCAGGCGCGCACCCTGTCGGGAGGTGAGTCCCAAAGAATTCACTTGGCGGCGGCCTTAGGGTCTGGGCTCACCAGCACGATGTATGTCTTGGATGAACCGACGATTGGCCTCCATCCGAGCGACAGTCAGCGACTTCTGGGCCTGTTGCGCGACCTCGCCCATCGGGGTAACACGATCCTGGTCGTAGAGCACGACCGCACCCTGATCGAGGGAGCGGATCATCTTATCGATCTGGGTCCTGCTGCCGGCGAACGGGGTGGAGAGGTGGTGGCCGAGGGGACCGTTGAAGAGGTCATGCGCTCCGAGAAGTCGCTCACTGCAAAGTATCTGCGCGACCGACCGAACACTCCGGCGCGACAGCATCTTGCACGCTTTCGCCGCGAGAGTCAGCGTGAATCTCTCGAAGCGGAGATCTCAGCCCGCCCTAAGATTGAGGTACGTGGGGCGCGGTCGCACAATCTAGCGGGTTTTGATGTTGCGATTCCCTTGGAGACCCTGGTCATGGTGACCGGTGTATCGGGATCGGGAAAGTCGACCCTGGTAGGCGATGTTCTGCACGCGAATTTTCGCCGGATGGAGAGTGGTGCGGGGGTCAACCCGGGCGACTGCGACGCGTTGCTCGGACTTCCCAAAGTCAGTGACATCAGGCTGGTCGATCAAAAACCCTTGGGGAGGTCAAGCCGATCCAACTCCGCAACATTCATCAAAGCATACGAGCAGATTCGTAAGATCTTAGCGACGACTGAAGCGGCGCGGCGACAGTACATCGAGGCGGCGCACTTTTCGTTCAATCTGGACCAAGGGCGCTGCGCCAAGTGTAGAGGCACCGGTGTCGAAGAGGTCGACATGCAGTTTATGGCGGCAGTGACGGTAACTTGCGACTCCTGTCAGGGGAAGCGATTTCAGAGACATGTGCTGGCGATCAAGTACGAAGGCCTCAATATCGCAGAAATCTTGAACCTAACGGTTGACGATGCGATACAACACTTCGCAGGGCACCGCCTGCTCTGTAAGCGCCTCGGTCTCTTGGTAGAGGCCGGGTTGGGTTACCTGCGTCTCGGCCAGCAGACCTCAACCCTCTCAGGCGGCGAAGCCCAACGATTGAAACTGGCGAGTTTTCTGGACGGACAAGTTGCCGCGGCTACCGGTCAACGCCGCCTATTTATCTTCGATGAGCCGACCACCGGTCTGCACTTTTCAGATATCGACATGCTCTATGGAACGCTGCGCAAGCTGATCTCTCGGGGTCACGGTGTCGTGGTCGTCGAACACAGTCTCGATCTCATCGCTCGCGGTGACTGGATCATCGATCTGGGGCCGGGTGGTGGCATACACGGCGGCCAATTGCTCTACTCCGGTCCCCTTGTTCCTTTCCTAGATACGATCGAGAGCCCTACAGCGAAGGAACTGCGACGCCATCTGAAGTGGAGGCGGCGCAAACATCGCCGCTGACCGACTCTAAGTCTCCGCCTCTACCCTCTCAAGATCAAGAGTTTCGACTTCGACGCCGAAGCGTAGGCCTGGCTAGCTACAATCTCGCTGCGATCGATTCACAGGCGGCA
>JAZFTL010000238.1:0-4940 GCA_036446675.1 Thermoanaerobaculia bacterium | reverse complement strand
TCGATTCTTTTGAGGCGCATAGACAATGAATCCCGACACCACGACTGAAGAGTTGAGCGGCGGCCATTCGGTTGAACCAGTGGTGCTCCTCGCCGTGACTGCAATCGCCTTGGTAATTTCGGGTCTTCGACCGTTCGCAATAGGTACCTGGTGGCTCGAGGTATTCCCGGTTGTCTTGGTAGCTCTGATTCTGTTTGCCACGTACCGACGATTTCCGCTCACTCCGCTGCTCTACCGCCTCTTAGTAGTCCACGCCCTGATTCTGATGGTCGGAGGACATTACACCTATGCTCGAGTTCCTTTGGGTTTTTGGGTGCAGGACTTTTTCGACCTGGCCCGTAATCATTACGATCGACTCGGTCACCTGGCGCAAGGATTCGTGCCGGCGATTCTAGCTCGTGAACTCCTTATTCGCAGATCACCACTGGCCGGCAGCCGCTGGCTATTCTTTCTGGTGACCTGTGTTTGCCTAGGCTTCAGCGCCTTTTACGAATTGATCGAGTGGTGGGCTGCAATCGTAGGAGGTGAGGCGGCGAGCGACTTTCTCGGCACCCAGGGTGATGTCTGGGACACCCAGTGGGACATGTTTCTCGCCCTGCTTGGTGCGATCTTCGCGCAGCTACTCCTGGGCCGCTTGCACGATAGGCAGCTCAGGCGCATGAGTGGGGTCAGATTGTTGCCGTGAAATCGATCAACTCGCCATCTGGTCCGAGCCGCGGATAGGGGCGGCCCTTTTGGCGGCAATAGTCGGCGACCTTGGGGTGTGCCCACTCGAATAATGTTTTCTGGAAAATCGCGGGATGCAGTCTGGACTTGTCGTAGAGACCTGCATCCCTTCTTTGGCGTTGCGCCTCAAAAAGGATCAGAGCTGCCGCCACCGAGACATTGAGGGAACCCACGAACCCCATCATCGGTATTTTGAGAAGCCCGTCGATTTGGGCTAGGGCGTCTTGAGTAAGGCCATCTTTCTCCTGCCCGAACAGAATCGCGGTTGGCACAGTGAAATCAACGGCCCGGAAGTCGACAGCATCCTCGGCGGGGTGGGCAGCCAGAAGCCGCTTGCCTTCATCTCGAAGAGCTGATGCCGCGGATTCCAGTGTCTCATAGGCGTTGACCTTGACCCATTTGTCGACCCCTGCGGAGCGCAGGCGACTCATGGTCAGAGAATCCGAGGCGACCGCGTGTACTTCAAAGACTCCTGCGGCGTCGCTACTTCGTACTATCGCCGATAGGTTATGCGCCTTGTGCACGTCCTCCAATAGCACGGTAAGGTCCGGCTGGCGGCGTTCAAGGACGCGCCGCAGTCGGTGGAATCTTGCGGGAGTCACGGAGTCTCAGCCATCGTTCGAGTCGAGCCGGGAAGGAACAAGTATACCCAAACTTTCTGCGAGAGACTGTTCCACCGAAACGATTAGAAGGTCCAGGCGATTCCGACGGAGACTCGTTTTGATGACAGGTCAAGTTCGCCGAGACCGGCGAAATCGCCCTCGAGCTCGTCGTCGACTCGATCCCAACGGCCCTCGGCAAACAGCGCCCAACCCTCTCCGAAGGCGATTTCCACGCCGGCTTGCAGGTAATATCCGAACGCCTCGTGCTCATCGACGAAGAAATCATCAAACACGATTGGTTCGTCGGCCGTGAAGTCGATGAAGTCGCCCGCTTCGGTCAACCTCCAGGAGACGATTTCGCCGCCGGCGCCTACATAGGGAATCAACAGGCGATCGCGACCAGCGGGGAAGAAGGCCACTCCAAGACCGAAGCTGTTCTGCTCGAGGTTCGTTGAGTGGAAGATTGGGCTGCCAAACTCATCGACGAAATCGATATACTCCTGCTCAGCGTCGCCTTCGTAGGCTTCAGCGGAGACTTGAATGGCCACTAGTGGGCTGATGAATCGACGGTAGTCGACAGCAAAGGCTACATCTTCGAAATCATCTGGACCACCCGTAAAGTCGACTTTTTTGTCGTCCCAGTACGCTGAGTCGCCATCAGGCGTTTGGGCGCCGAGCTGGATTCGAAATTGATTGGCCGCCTGGTGACCGTAGGCGAGCCGAGCTGCCTCGATCTGCGGGGCGACAGCGAAAATTACCAGAAGGCTGCCGAGTATCTTTAGATTGTTCATGGTGAGCTCCTTTATCGATAGAGAACGTATTATCATAGATCTGTGTCAACTCGGCAGATATTGACAGCAACCTTGGTGCCAAAGTGAGAGTTCTGACGAGAGGAGGGCTGCGAAGCGCTGAAAATCCTGGGTGAGCGGGGTCCTGGTCACTCACCGAACAATAGTAGCCAAGAACGATCCAGGTCTACTCGAGGAACGACGCCCAAGGGTGAGGACGTTGGGCAGGAAAAGTGAGGACACTCACTTCTAGCAAGCGTCGTTTGCTAAGATTCTCCCGAGGTTGGATAGATGGTCCAGATCAAGAGAGCTGCCAAGTATGGGTTTTGCGCCGGCGTCAGAATCGCCGACGAGAAAGTGAAGAAGTTCGCGCACTTGGGTGGGCGCGACGGCAAAATTCTGGGGCAAGTGGTGCACAACGAACGGGTCGTGGAAGAGATGGTCCAAATCGGTGTGCCAACCGTTGAGTCCATTGAAGAGGCCGGCCAGGGCACGATTGTATTCTCTGCCCATGGAGTACCGCCGTCATTTCATGAACGGGCTCGTCGGGAAGGCCTGAAGATCTTGGACACCACCTGTCCGTTTGTCTATGACATCCACGAGGAAGCCGATCGCGCGGCGGCCGATGGAGCGCACTTGGTATTTATCGGCGAGCCCAATCATCGGGAAGTGATCGGGTACACTTTCGATCGCGACAAGACGACTTACTATGTTCTCAAGACCCTCGAGGAAGCTCGCGCGATCGACTGGAGTCGCCACCCAACTGTCAAGATTCTCTATCAGTCCACCTTGAATTCCGAGGAGTACGAGGAAGTCGTTCGCTATATCGAGTCGCAGTCTGCAGAGGTGTCGCGCGCCGACACGATCTGCTATGCGACCAAGGAGAACCAAGAGGCGGCCCGCGAGCTGGGACTCGACTCTGAGGTCGAGGCGATTGTTGTGATCGGCGGTAAACAGAGCGCCAATACCCGCCACCTCTGGGAGACCTGTTGCGCTTACAAGCCGAGCTACCTAGTACATGATCCAGGGGATCTCAAGGCTGAGTGGTTTGCCGGGGTGAGTACCGTGGGCGTAACCGCAGGCGCCTCCACACCGGACTACGTTATCGAAGAGATCGAAACTCGAGTAAGAGAACTCGCAGAATCTCGTGCTGTGAAAAGCGCATAGGCCCTGTCTTCAACAGAGATATCACCAGCAAGTGTTGAGCCGGAGTTGACCAATACGCTGAGCGAGATCGAAGGTCGCCTCAAGCAACTGGGGCCTTCGACCAGAATCGCATTGCCGGAAATCGAAGATCCTCGGGTGCTGCAGGCGGCCGATATCGTAGCCGGCCTCGAAACCTGCGAGCCCGTTTTGGTGGGCTCGACCGCCACCATTCTTGGAGCTCTTCGCCAAGCGGGTATCACTCGAAGGTTCTCGGTAGTCGATCCGGCTACGGATCCCGAGCGCACTCGCATTGAGCGGGCATGGCGCCGCCGCTTGCAGTCGAAACGGCGTGACTTGGAGGGACTGAGCGCACTGACCGACAGGTCGACTTACTACGCAGGGCTCTTGCTGGCCGCTGGCCTGGTAGACGGAATGGTCATGGGGGCGGCCGAGACCACCGCAGAGACGTTGCGAGTGGCACTGCGGACCGTTGGCTCGTCAAGCCATGGCGGGCTGGTTTCGTCGTTTTTCCTCATGCTGCTTCGCGATGGCCGAGAGCTCATTTATTCCGATGCAGGCGTCGTACCCGACCCGACCGCCGAGCAGCTTGCCGAGATTGCTATCCAGGCGGCGTCCAGCTGTCGCCTGATTCTCAAGACGGAACCTCGCGTCGCCCTGCTGTCGTTCTCCACGAAGGGAAGTGCCGACCATCCAAGAGTGCAGAAAGTGAAAGATGCTCTCGAGATTCTGTATCGAAGAGAGATCGACTTTGCAGTTGATGGCGAGCTCCAAGCCGACGCCGCGCTGGTTCCCGAAGTCGCCCAGCGTAAGGCACCGGACAGTGCCGTGGCCGGGAGGGCCAATGTGCTGATATTTCCAGACCTTGATTCCGGCAATATCGCCTACAAACTCACCGAGCGCCTGGCTGGAGCACGCGCCATTGGACCGCTACTCCAAGGACTCAGGAGACCGATCCACGATCTGTCCAGAGGCTGTTCGGTAGATGACGTGGTCGATGTCATTCATCTGACAGCCAATGCCGCAATTGAGGCTCACTGATGAGGGTATTGGTTATCGGTAGTGGCGGCCGAGAGCACGCACTCTGCTGGAAGCTGCGCCAGAGCCCGTTGCTCGATACCCTCTACTGCGCGCCCGGGAACCCGGGCACCGCGCCGATCGCTCAGAGTGTGGCGATCGCTCCCCATCAGATTCGAGAGCTGGTCGAGTTTGCGCAAGACTCTCAGGTCGACCTGACCGTGGTGGGACCCGAGTTGCCGCTGACCCTGGGTATCGTAGATGCTTTCGCGGAGTATGGGTTGAGAATCTTCGGACCGTCTCAAAAGGCGGCGCAGTTGGAAGGGAGTAAGGTCTTTGCTAAGCAGTTCATGCGTCGATATGAGATTCCTACGGCACGTTTCGAAGTAGCTCACACTGCGGCGGAAGCGCGTCGAACCGCTGCCTCGTTTGGGCTGCCGGTGGTGCTGAAAGCGGACGGGTTGGCTGCCGGAAAAGGGGTCCTGATTCCCAAGTCCAAGAAGGAGCTAGAGACCGCGCTTGACATCCTCTTCGAAGAGCGGCGCTTCGGTGACGCAGCGGATCGGCTGGTAGTGGAAGAGTGTTTGGTGGGTGAGGAGGTCTCGGTGATCGCTCTCTCCGATGGCAGGGCGATTCTTGCCTT
>JAZFTL010000237.1:0-3288 GCA_036446675.1 Thermoanaerobaculia bacterium | reverse complement strand
CTCCATCCTTACCCTACGGCTTTCGTAAAGCGATCAACTCAGAGGGAGTGCGAACCAGCAAGATACCCTCAGAGATTGCCGGGGTGGCCATCAGCGGTGCACCGAAGTCATGCACGGCGAGCTCATGATACTCAGGACCTGCCTTGATGACATAGAGGTTCCCTTCCTCAGTCCCTTGATAGATCACCCCGTTGGCGGCGACCGGCGAAGAGGTGTTGGTGCCTCCAGCGCTCTGTCGGGCGCGGTAGACCGGCGCGCCGGTGGCGGCGTCGTGAGCCACCAGTCGACCGTCGTGGTGGACGATGTAGAGCAGTCCCCGGTACAACAGTGGCGTCGGCATGTAGGCGCCACCCCGCTCCCGATGCCAGGCCAGGACCTCACTCTCTTCGTCGGAGTGGATCTCGTGGTCTCCACGAATGCCCTGACGGACGGCGTAAATCGGCCGCGCCGGTGGATATCCAGACGAGACAAAGAGGTGTTCGGGCCCTACCACCGGCGAGGCCACAACCTGAACGGAGGTCGGAGCGAGACTCCACAACTGGGTCCCGGTCTCCGGATCGTAGCCACGGATGATCGAGGCATTGGTAACCAGCTCGTCGCCGGTCGCAGTCGCCCAGATCGCCGGCGTTGCCCAAGAGGGAGCCACGTCTCCCCGATCGGTCCTCCAGAGCTCCCTGCCGGTCTCCAGATCCCAGGCCGCCAGGTACGGTCCCTCATGGATGTCGACCTGCAAGAAGACTCTGCCCTGGTGAATGATGGGAGAGGAGGCGAAGCCCCATTGCAATCCGGGGTCGTTGAAGCCGCCGGCGTTGAGGCCGCCGAGCTCGTGCTTCCAATGAATCGAACCATCGGTACCTAGACAGGCAAGCCCCGCGGTGGGAAACACTACGACCACATGGGCGCCGTCAACGGCCGGGGTGGAGTTCGCCTGAGTCGCCTTGAAATGCCGTCTGGTCAGCGGCACGCCCTGCCCGACTACGGTCTCCCAGAGAGTCTCGCCGCTCGCCTTGTCGATCGCCAGCACCAGCCAGCGATGCTCTCGGGCCTCTTCGACCTCTTCACCACTCCCGGTGCGCCCGACTCTGAGCGGCACACTACCGCCCTCGGCAACCGCGGTCGTCACATAGACCCGATCGCCCCAGACCACCGGGCTCGAATTGCCGAGACCAGGGATCCCGACCCTCCACGCCACTCCTGCTCCGGTTTCGAGATCAAAATGGACCGGAGGATCGACTCCATCACCAATACCACTGCGATTGAGGCCACGGAATCCGGGCCAATGAACCGTCGGCTCGGCGTGCACTGTCGGCTCCATTCCGCTGGGAACCGTCCAGGCAACGAGTTTGCTGTCGTCCCGAAGTCTGAGTCGTACGGTCTCCTCGCCGGAACGCTCCAGCGACATGGCCTCGACGACTCCGGCGCGGCCAAGAAATCTCACCTTGATCGTGCCGTCGGCACCGCGAAACGACCTCTCTGCTACGGCGCTCAAGCTCTCCTCGACTTCACCTACCCGCACCACCAACCGACCGTTTCGAACTTCGGTGTCAGCTACGGTGGCCGATTCGACTCTTGAAAAGTGTCCGACGAATCCGGCAAGCTCCTCCGCGGTATAGGCGGGTGGTGGTGGGTCCGGTCGGGTCTGTAATCGCCCCAGAATTTCGGCGAGCTCGCCCTCGAGGTGCGTAAAGCGGGTCTTCAGCTCAGCCGCTTCGGACTGCAACACCGGCCCGCTCTCCAACGCCGCAAGGGCCAGATCTACAACCTCATTTTCAAACGAATGTTCGAGGGCTGCGGCTCTGTCCTCGGCCCCGCCGGCGAGCAGGATCTTGGCAACACGGTAGTCCGGCGCCCCCTGCCAAATCGCATAATCCAAGGGGCTCATCCCGAAAAACCCTTCACGAGCATTCGGATCTGCGCCCTTTTCAAGGAGGTACTGGGTGACCCCGACTTGCGACCACCGGGCGGCAAGAGCCAGGGCGGTCATTCCCCAGGTGTCACTACTATCGACCGAGAGGCCGCCCTCGACCAGTCGACGGACCTCCACTATGTCTCCCGAACGAGCCGCCAACAGGAGATCCTTCGGGGTGTCCGCGAAGCTCACGGTTGCGAGTAGACTTACAACCCCTACGACCAGGCTTCTCAACATACTTTCCTCCCAACCAGAACTATCCGGTCCACAGTCTCGGTGCAGCTTACCGCGTCATCCGGCCTCCTGCTTGAAGACGGAGTGAATGGGGCACCACCGAGTCGCGCCTCGGCGAGTCGCTCCTTAGAGCCTGGAGTATCCAGAGAAGGTTACTCTGTCGCGGGAGTTTCCGGCGAATCCGGTGGATCGGAGACGGGCGCGTCCACCACCACCTTCCAGACGCCGTCCGCCTGCTTGTGCCAGACGACGACATAGTTGCCCCTTACGGTTGCCGGGTTCTCCTCCGGGTCACTCAAGGTCAGAGAGTAGGTACCCGTATCGTAGGCGAGATCACCCGATCGACTCGCCACGACCTTGTCGGCCTCGAATGACAGGTCGAAGTTGGGATCCTGCATCATACCGCCGAAGGCTTCGCGAATGGCCTCGCGTCCACTGATGTCGGCGACACCCTCGAGCATCAGCAGGCCGTCCTCAGCGTAGAACGAAGCGAACGCATCGGCGTCCTTTGCCTGCGCAGCGGCAGACCACTCCTTGACCGCGGCATGAATAGCGGCCTCGTCGCCGGCGCGCGTATCGGCCGGCTCGGTCGTCTCGACCACAGCCTGCTGGGCGCACCCACAAAGTGCCAGTATGGCGATGGTGACTACATGTCGATTGAACGTTTTCATCGATTCTCCTTCCTAGAGTGACCCGCAGGTCGGTAAGCCTCCTGGAGCCAAGCGGCGGGGCATTCGCACTTGTCGCGATCCGCACGAGCGAGGCGCCTTGAAGGTCTCAGATTGGGCGTAGACACGCAACTCTACCACAGGGGACTGGGACACCTAGCACTCCTGATGACGCCGGGTTGGAACCGAATCGAGGAGTTGTCGAGAGATCTAGCTTCCATTATTCATGAGCAGGCAAACAGATTGCGGTAAGCGCCCGTCAGATCAGGTCGCACACAGTGACGAGCACCGTAGGCATAGGTAGGGTATGTCGAGAAGCGAGGAGCACCTCCGCCTGAAATGGCGGGCGATCGTGGGTCATGGGCATATAGGGCGATCCGCGCCCCCACCCGTACGCAGGTGTCCTGGCCGCTGAGCTGGTGTTTTAGCCTTTGAACGGGTGTTCTGGCCTTTGAATGGGTGTTCTGGCCTTTGAAT
>JAZFTL010000236.1:0-2665 GCA_036446675.1 Thermoanaerobaculia bacterium | reverse complement strand
CGGTGCAATCTCCGTTTCGACGATACCAATCCGGCCAAGGAAGAGGTGGAATATGTCGACGCAATCAAGGAAGACATCCGTTGGCTCGGTTTCGACTGGGAGGATCGCGAATTCTATGCCTCGGATTACTTTCCACAGCTCTACGCCTTTGCGGTCCGTCTGATCGAAAAAGGTGTGGCCTACGTCGACGATCTGTCGGCGAACGAGATACGAGCCTATCGCGGCACTCTTACCGAGCCCGGCAGAGAGAGCCCCCATCGCAGCCGCCCAATCGAAGAGAACCTAGAACTCTTCGATCGCATGCGCAGCGGGGAGTTCCCCGACGGCAGCAGGGTGCTGCGCGCTAAAATCGATATGGCATCCGGCAACTTGAATATGCGGGATCCGGTGCTGTATCGAATTTCGCATGCTCCCCACCACCGTACCGGAAACAGTTGGTGTATCTACCCAATGTATGATTTCGCACATGGCCAGTCCGACTCCATCGAGCACATCACGCACTCCCTCTGTTCTTTGGAGTTCGAAGATCACCGCCCCCTCTACAACTGGTTCATTGAGCAGCTCGAGATCTTCCCATCCGAACAGACCGAATTCGCTCGACTCAACATCACCCACACCCTGCTCAGCAAGCGCAAGCTGCTGCAGCTCGTAAACGAGGGAGTCGTTTCCGGCTGGGACGATCCGCGTATGCCGACGCTGTCGGGGTTGCGGCGGCGCGGCTACACCCCCACGGCAATCCTCAATTTCTGTGATGCCATCGGAGTTGCGAAAGCCAACAGTATGGTCGACGTGGCGATGCTCGAGCACTTCGTTCGAGAGGATCTCAACAAGATCGCTCCGCGGGTCATGGGGATACTACGGCCTCTGCGAGTGGTCATCGAGAACTATCCCGAGGATCAAGTGGAACAGCTCGACGCCGTCAACAATCCCGAAGATCCCGCCGCCGGAAGCCGCAAGGTGCCCTTTTCTCGTGAGCTCTATGTCGAAGCGACCGACTTCATGGAAGATCCCCCGAGGAAGTTTTTTCGGCTGGCCCCCGGTCGCGAAGTGCGCCTACGCTACGGCTACTACATTACTTGCAACGAGGTTGTGAAAAGCGACTCCGGAGAAGTGATCGAACTGCGCTGTTCCTACGATCCCGCAACCCGCGGCGGCTATGCCCCAGACGGACGCAAGGTGCGCGGCACCATCCACTGGGTTTCGGCCCTGCATGCGCTCGAGGCCGAAGTGCGCCTCTACGACCACCTCTTTACCAAGCCAAATCCCGATAAGACCGAAGGCGACAAAGACTTTCGATCCAACCTGAACGAAAACTCACTGGAAGTTCTCTCCTCCTGCATGGTCGAACCCAGCCTCGCACAAGCGGAGCCCGGCAGCCGTTATCAATTCGAACGCCTCGGCTATTTCGTGGTTGACAGTAAAGATTCATCTCCGGAAAAGCTCGTTTTCAATCGCACTCTGTCGTTGCGCGACAGCTGGGCGAGAATTCAAAAGGCTCAGCAAAAAAATCAGAGCAAATAGGGTCCGGCAGTAGAAGGCGAATGCGCATTCCCATCCCGTTGTCCCGATCGCCGACACATCAGCGGATCTCGATCGGGCTTCGCCTGGTGCTTCTTCTACTCCTGGCCATCGCCGGCGCGTTGCTCGTCACCGACCGCCCCGGCCTGCGAGCCGAGTACTTCGCTCTCGGAACCCCTTGGGAGGGAAGACCACTCTATTCGACGGTCGGAGAGCCCCGTCTGGAAACGGCGTCCCAGATCCGCCAGGTCCTGATGACCGAAGTAGGATTCAGCGTGCGCTGGAGCGGCTGGTGGGCCGTCGCTGGAGAGGGCGAGCATCGTTTCTCCCTTGATGCGGACGACGGCGGCTATCTACGAATTGACGATGAACTCATCGTCGACAGTCGGGGTGTCTTTGGGGAGCGGCGAAAGGCCGGCCGTAAGGCGCTCGAGGCAGGCTTTCATGCGGTCGAGATCGGCCTCTATCAGACTCTCGGCGAGAGTCGGCTGGCAGTCCGCTGGGTAGCTCCGGGATCGATGGACGAGTCGGCGGCTCCCCTCCCGCTCGGCGACCTCTATGCCCGGCGGCCGCTGACGCTGCGAGAAACCCTCCGGAGCGCACTTTCGTTCTGGCCACGAACCTACCGACAGCTTCTCGGTGCCGCTCTGCTGCTCGCCGCAGTCCTGATGGTGCGCGGGTTCGCAATGCTCCTCGAAGCGCCCACCGCATGGCTTCGGGCGCTCAACGGACGCGGCCTGCACGCTGCTCTTCTGCTCGGACTCTTTGCCCTGGCCTTCTTCGCCAGCTTTCCGTTCACCGGAACGGTTCGCGGCGGCGACGACACCGCCTATCTCAGCGCGGCAAACTTCGGCAACAAAGCGTGGTTCTTCAACCGCTATGCTCATATCTACCTCCTCAAGTTCTTCATCACCGTCAGTGGAGGCGATCCGTTAGTCGGCGTTCGGGTCTGGTGGTCGTTTATCTTCGCCACCACGGTGGCAGCCATAGCGGTCGCCGTACGCTCGATCGGACCCGGCCTGCAACTGCGCACCCTGGCGGTAACGCTCTTCGTTCTGCTCGCCCAGACAACCCTGTTCGGCATGATTGGCGCCGCTTTCGCCGACTACAGCGCGATGATGTTTGTCACGGTCGCGGTAGCGGCCTA
>JAZFTL010000235.1:0-5754 GCA_036446675.1 Thermoanaerobaculia bacterium | reverse complement strand
AAAATACACCATCGCACCAATAACTGCTACTAGGACTAGTAACCCAACAAATCTCTTCATACTTCGCCTCCTGGAACTTAGATTAATTAATACTTTCTTATCATTTTTTATGTGCAGCTGCACATAAGTAGTGGTTGGAGAGGAAGGTGAAGGCATGAATCTCGACCGGGTAGAGTTGTTGAACTCGCCCCAGAACCCCGAGGATGATGGTGTTGAGCTCTTTTGAGGGCTTGAGGAGGAATCTCCCCTGCACGGTGCGGGTGGTGACCTCAAACAGGCCGGCTCCGGGAGCCACAAAACGTAGTTGTCGGGACATCTCATCTTCAAAAGACGAGAATCATCCCGCAATCCTTGCAAATCTATGCGAAGTGGGTGGAACCTCTTCGGCATTTCTTTGCTATGCAGTTGCCGAAGTTTCGTGCAGCGCCCTGTTTGTCTTGCTATCATCCGAGCACATTGATCGGTACAAACCTCGACCACTTCAAGATTATCGACAAGCTCGGAGAAGGCGGCATGGGAGCCGTCTACCGCGCCGAGGACACCCGACTCGGCCGAGAAGTAGCGATCAAGGTTCTTCCTGAAGGGTTCACCGCCGACCCCGAGCGGCTCGCGCGGTTCGAACGCGAAGCTCAGGTCGTCGCGCAGCTCAATCACCCGAATATCTGTTCTCTTTATGACATTGGGGGCGGCGGAGACGATCTCCGGTACCTGGTGATGGAACTCGTCGAGGGTGAGACACTCGGTGAACGCATCGGCCGAGGCCTCGAGGTCGGAGCCGCTGTAAATCTTGCCCTCCAAATGGCCGATGCCCTAGAGGCTGCGCACGCCCGAGGTATCGTCCACCGCGATCTCAAACCCGCCAATGTCATTGTCACACCCGAGGGTCAGGTAAAGGTGCTCGACTTCGGCCTGGCCAAAAGCTGGGAACGCTCCGGGGGCGACAGTTTAGAACTCAGTCAGTCTCCGACCCTGACCGCTCAGATGACCCAAGCCGGGGTCATTCTGGGCACCGCGGCGTATATGGCCCCGGAACAGGCGAGAGGTAGTGAAGTAGATTCACGGGTGGATGTTTGGTCCTGGGGCGTCATCCTCTACGAGATGCTGACCCGCGAGCGGCTCTTCTCCGAACCGACAGTCTCCGACACGTTAGCTGCCGTCCTTCGTGCCGATTTCGACTGGACAAAAGTTCCTGAAGAGACCCCACGCCGAGTCCGAACGGTTCTGCGACGCTGCTTGGAGCGTGACCCGCGAAATCGCCTCCATTCGATCGCTGATGCCAGGATCGAATTGGCAGACGAGACCGAGGAGGAGACCTCACTCTCTGCCTCTTCCACCGCCGAGATGCCACGAACGAGGGGAAGCCTCCTGCCTTGGCTTGTGGCTCTCCTCGCTGTCGCTCTCGCCACGTGGACCTGGCTTGCTCCTCGGGCCACCCCCCAGCCCCAACGACTGGTCGCCCAGATCCTCCCTCCTGAGGGCGGAGTCTTCTTGACAGGTTCGGGACAGTCCATCTCCCCGGACGGGCTCTCGGTCGTTTTCGGAGTCAAGAGTAAAGATGGCACAGAACAGCTGTGGTTGCATTCCCTCGAGACCGGTAAAGCTCGCCCCCTTCCAGGAACTGAAGCGGGCCGACGCTCTTTTTGGGCTCCAGACGGCCAGGGGCTAGGCTTCTTTACTGATTCGAAACTAAAGGTTCTTTGGCTCAAAGACGAGATCGTCGAAACGCTTACCGATACCTCGGGTCGGTCGCAAGGGACATGGAATCAAAACGGGGTCATCGTGGCCGTCCACCGCGGCGGCATGTTTCAGATCCCGGCGAGGGGAGGCCCCGTCCGCGAGATCTTCCATAGCGATTCTCAGTTGGAGTACCTGGGCCCATCGTTCTTGCCTGACGGTGTCCACTTTCTCTATCTCTCTCGCGATTACAGCGGCTCCTCGGCGAGAAATCAGCTGAGTCTGGCCTCGCTGGACGGCAGCCTCAACAAGGTCATTCTCGAGAGCAATTCGACTGCTGTCTATTTGGAGCAGAAGTCCGGAGACTTGGTGTGGTGGCGGGACGGTAATATGCGCGCCCGAACCTTCGATCTCGACCGCCTCGAGCTTGCCGGCGAGGAGCGATTGGTTCAGGCACAGGTGCAGTTCGACCCTCCTTCGGGCCAGCCCGCGTTCTCGGTATCAGCCACGGGTACCGCTGTCTACCTGAGTGGAACGGTCGTGGATAGACAGGAGCTTGCACTCGTGGACCGGTCTGGCGAGCTTCTCAAGACCATCGGGCCGACAGGCAATTACTACGTCCCTAAGCTGTCACCAGATGGACTCCTTGTAGCAGTTGACCGTAGTGATTTGTCCAACCGAGGGGATATTTGGATCTACGACGTCGAGCGCGGCACCGGTACCCGACTTACCACAGCGCCACAAGACGAATCAGACCCCGTTTGGTCGCCGGACGGAAGTCAGATGACGTTTCGTTCCAATCGGGTCAACCCACGGGGAGCCATTCATCTCGGATCGGTCCGCGCCGGCAGCGACGACGAGTTGCTGTATGGGATAGAAAGAGGACGCGTGCGACCGGTCGACTGGTCCGCTGACGGCCTCATCATGGGCCAAGTCAGGGGTGAGGCAGGCCAGGTAGATCTCGGCGTTTACTCCATGCTCGACGGCGACTTCACGCCGCTCGCGACGACCCGTTTCAAGGAGTACAGCGGCACCTTCTCTCCTGACGGTCGCTACGTGGCCTACAACTCTGATGAGACCGGCCGCCCCGAAGTCTACGTCCAGTCCTTTCCTGATCCCGCCGATCGGATTCAAGTCTCGACCGATGGCGGGAACAACCCCGCATGGCGGGCCGATGGTGGCGAGATCTATTTCGTCAGCAACGCCTCTGAGATGGTCGCGGTTCCCATCCGCGCCGGAAAGAACGGATCGGCACTCGAAGTAGGTTCTCCCGAAGTACTGTTCAAGGCCGATTTCAAGGATGCGAGTTGGCGGGACTACGACACGATCGATGGCGATGTCTTCCTCCTCAATCGACGCGTGCCCGAACCCGAGTCGATAACGCTCACGTTAGTCATCAATGCCTTCCCAGCGGACTCCTGAACGGGCGGGCCGTCCCCGAGTTGCCCCGAGCTGTCGCCAGTTACCTCTTAATGGACCAGGAGTGGACCACGAGGGGTGAGTCGAGGGGACTCAATATGCCAAAAGTGGCGGAGGGGGCGGGATTACTCCTCGTCCTCTTCTTCGTCGTCCTCGAATCCGTAGTCGACTTCGTAAGGCGGCGCCGCGCCGCCGGGCCCCATGAGGTAGTGCTCCATCCAGCGGAGCATCCGGACCGAGTAATCGTAGCGCGAGGCAGCCCGACGATTGCCGTGTTTCTCGCCCTTGTAGAAGACCAGTCGCACCGGCGCCTTGCTCCTAAGCTTCAGATGGCGGTAGAGCTCCATCGATTGGCTCGGGTGGACGCGGGGGTCGCTGTCGCCATGCAAAATCAGAGTCGGCGTTCGACTCTTTCCGGCGTGGTAGATGGGGCTTCGCTTCAGGTACTTGTCCCAATCATCCCAAACCCGCTGTAAGGCATGAGCGTACATCTCTTCGTTGGGAATATCGGTCTCACCTACCTTAGAGATCTTGTTGCTGATACCGACGAACATAACGCTCGCAGCGAAACGCTCTGAATAGTAAGTAGCGCCCCAACCCGATGCATAACCACCGTATGAACCGCCGGTAATTCCGACCCGATTGCGATCGACGAGCCCCTGTTCGATCAGATGATCGACAGCGTCAACGAGATCGTCGAACTCCTTTCCCGCCGGGTCTCCCTGGCTGAGCTTTGCGAAGTCGATGCCACGACCGGTGCTGCCGCGATAGTTCGGATAGAAGACTGCGAACCCGCGGGCCGCCAGCAGCTGGCCGGGCCGAGAGTAGGCGGTCAGCCAGCCATTGCTGAAATGCGACTCCGGGCCGCCGTGAACCACAAGCACCAGCGGTACGCGTTCTCCCTCCTTGCGCTGCAGCGGGTGTATAAGGAGGCCCTGCAGATCCTGGCCGTCCCGGGCTTGATAGGTCACCACCTCCTGAGTTCCCAGCTGCATTTCTTTGAGCCACGGGTTGGAGTCGGTGAGGCGCACCGGCTCGGTATCGACTGTCTTTAGAAGGAAAACCTCTCCGGGATAACCCGGGCTGTCGGCGCGAAATCCCGCTGCGCTTCCGCTCCGGGAGTAGGTGATCGTCGTATAGTTGTAGTGCCCGGAGGTAACTCGCGCCCGATCGCCGGAGCCATCCGCCCCAATCTCACCGACACGAGTCCAGACCCCCCTCTCAGTGGCGATGTAGGAGATCGTCGAAGAGTCCTTCCAGGTAAAAGCGCGAAAGTCGAAATCGACGCCGGGCATCAGCTCGATCGGTGCACCGCCTGAAGCCGATGCCACCATCAGCCGACCGGCAAAAGGATCCCACTCATCGTGGCCTCCCAGGAATGCTATCCGCTCGCCGTCCGGGCTCATCTCCACGTAGCCGAGCTTACCGATGTTATCCACCCGGCCGGTCACCTCTCCGGAATCAGCGTCGATGACGAGGATCTTCCTAGATGTATATTTGTCATCAACGTGCGGTGTCGGAGCCACCGCCACCACGAGCTTGCTCCGGTCGGCACCCCACCTTAGAACGGAGGCGTGCCCCTCCAATTCTAGATTGCGCGGCTCGGCGTCTTCGTCCTCCAGATCGACGATCCAAACCTGGGCCGAACGCACCTCCTCTTCGTAGATATAGTGATCAAATCCCTTCTTCTTGCGCTTCTCTACCTCGTCGGGCAACTTCTCCACCGCGACGAAGGCTATCTTTTCCCCACCGGGGCTCATGGAGTACTCAGTGATCTTCTCGTCGTGGCTGACGATCTTCCGGGCCTCTCCGCCCCCCAGAGGAATGCTGTAGACACCGAGATGTTCGTCATCGCCGCGCTTCGCCAGAAAGGTAATCTCCCGCCCGTCCGGAGTCCAGGCTACGGCGCTGACTCTCACTTTGCCGGCGACGAAGGGCCGGGAGTTCCCTGACGTATCCACCAGATGAAGCTCGGCCCATGCGAGCCCGTCTTCCTCCTCCCAAGGGCGCCGTGGCACGCTCAGCACATACGCCACCTGGCTCCCGTCAGGTGAGATTACGACCTGGGTAACCGAACGTAGCTTCGCAACGTGGCTCGGCGTGAACGGCTCGCCACCGGCGAAGGCAAGATTGATTCCCAGGCACAGTGCCAGCGCCGGCATCAGGATGCGGAGAGGGGGGATGTTTCGACTCATCGATGCACCTCGTCGTGATTGAACTGAGTTTGTGGTACGGGTAACCCGCAAGAGGACTGGGCATTGACTAGTTCCCGGGCGGCAGCATAGCAGGGAAACGGACAGACCCTGGCCTTTGAATTCGAAGTATTACGCGAGAGTAACCAAGCCGAAGATCGAAGTCGGTGCCATTCTTTATATCGGGGCGATCGTGACTCTGCGAAAGCGTGGCAGCACTTGTCCGTTGCCAAGCACTGTCACCAGTTGCCTCTTAATGGACCCCCCGTGGACCACGAGGGGTGAGTCGACTGTATTCAATCTGCCGAAAGTGGCGGAGGGGGCGGGATTCGAACCCGCGGTCGGCGTAAACCGACGCTGGTTTTCAAGACCATCGGATTTCTACAAGAGACAACTGCTCATAGCGAAAGGTAACCACGCGGCGGGCATCTTCTAAAACTCGAACTGTTCCCAATAAATGTGGGGAGCC
>JAZFTL010000234.1:0-2025 GCA_036446675.1 Thermoanaerobaculia bacterium | reverse complement strand
GGTGTTGGGGTGTTGGGGGGGGGAGGTAACCCCTCGAGGCAACGGATTGTTTTTGACGGCGTAAGCAGGAACAAGGGTGTCGATCGGAACGGATAAAAGAGTTGACATTTATATTTAACTAAAGCAATCTCTATCCACTATGGGCCTCTCGAAAACCGACAAGAATGCCCTCAATGTCTTCAAGAAATCAGGCGGCATGCTCCGCACTCTTCAAGTCCTGGAAAGTGGGGTTCACCCCCGAACGCTGTACGGTCTTCGAGATCGTGGTCTCCTGGAGCAGGTAAGCCGGGGCGTCTACCGCCTAGCCGAACTACTACCTCTCGGCAATCCAGACCTCGTGCGTGTCGCCGTACGGGTGCCGAAGGCGGTAGTCTGTCTAATCTCTGCGCTCCACTTCCACGACCTCACCTCGGAGATACCGCATGAGGTCCAGATTGCACTCTCTCGAGGTGCCAAGGCGCCGAGGCTGAGACGACCGCCCATTCGCGTCTTCTGGTTCGCCCAATCCACCTTCGGCGAAGGTGTGGAGGTTCACTCGGTAGACGGGGTGGAGATTCGGATCTACGGGCCGGCGAAAACTGTTGCGGACTGCTTCAAGTTCCGCAGCAAAATCGGTACAGACGTCGCCCTCGAAGCTCTCCGCTCTGGAATCGGAGACCAGCGCTTCAGCCCAGCGGAGCTGATGCAGTTCGCGCGGATCTGCCGAGTCCAGCACACGATCCGGCCCTATCTCGAGGCCGTTCTATGAATCGCGAAAGAGCTAGCGGTATTGCCCAATCCGTCCAGACGCGGTTGGGTGTGAAGGCAGACCTGGAAGACCGCCCCTATGACGAGCTTCTGCAGCTCTACGGAATCGAAAGGTTTCTCTATCGCCTGGCGCAATCGAAGCACCGTGACGTGCTCATACTGAAGGGAGCTCTCTTGCTACGAGTCTGGCTCGGCGAGAACAGCCGGCCGACGCGCGACATCGACCTACTTTGCCCAGAGGACACCGACGCGGCAAGGATACGGCGAATCCTGAGGGACATAGTCGAGACCAAAGTAGTGGGCGACGGACTCGAGTTCGAGGTAGACGGTATTGAAGTTCGGCCCCTTCGTCCCGACTCTCCTGGGCTCGGGTTGCGTGCCAAGTTCGACGGCTACATCGGGCGCAGCCGGCTTCGTTTTCAAGTGGATATCGGAATGGGCGACCGTGTCGTGCCCGAACCGGAAGAAGTGCTATTCAATGGGCTTCTAGATTTACCGATCGCCCCGGTCAAGGCCTACACCGTCTACACCGTAGTCGCCGAGAAACTCGAAGCCATGGCCTATTTGGGGAACGCGACGAGCCGGATGAAGGACTTTTACGACCTGCTCATTTTACCGCGCCGGCTCCCTTTCGACGGTGGAGCGCTGACAGCGGCGATACAAGCGACTTTCAACCAGAGAGGATCCGCCATCCCCGACGCGCTCGCTGTTCTCAGCGGGGAAGGCGAATGGCGCGAGCAAGAGGCTATGTGGCGGGCTTTCTTGCGCAAAGGCCGTCTTTCCGAGCGGGCATCGTTGGCGGAAGCAAAACTGGCAATCCATGCGTTCCTCGACCTCCCCGCCAAAGCTGTCGTTGCGGGGCAACCTTTCGACAAGTTCTGGGTTCCCGGCGGCTCCTGGCAAGCTTGACCACCTCTATCCTCATCCTTGCCCATTTCCATCGATTCGGGCCATTCCGAGCGCCCGCTTCCCTTGTCCTTCCGAACGAGAGTGAGAAATCTGGGGGCAGGGCGGCACGCCAATCGTTGCCCCGTTCGATACGCTTCCCCCGCCAAGATCTGCGCTCCGGTGCCTGCACCCTCTTCTAGATCCGCAAGAACCAGGCCTCTGAATTCGTCTTTTCTGTAGAGGAGACGGTCGAAGACCGAGTACTACTAGCCTTCGAGCCAGCTTGAAGTCATGTCAAATTCGACATACACTACGAAAGGCCGATGAAGGCAGCCCAGAAGCCTCTGGTCTGGATACACGGGGAGATCAAGGCGCCTTAGAGAGTACCGC
>JAZFTL010000233.1:0-2308 GCA_036446675.1 Thermoanaerobaculia bacterium | reverse complement strand
GCCATCGATGAGGAAGGTGAGATCCTTCTCTGGGTACGCGATCTCAGCTCCACTGCGGCTCGATCTTTGGCCGGGACCGCGGGAGCGCAATATCCGTTCTGGTCGCCCGACAGCCGAACCATCGCATTCTCGGCAGGGGGGAAGCTGAAACGGGTCGAGATCTCGGGCAGCCCTCCCTTGACCCTCTGTGATGCGCCGATCGGCAAGGGTGGATCTTGGAATGAAGCAGGTGTCATCGTCTTCGCGCCGGGTGCCGCAACACCGTTGCACAGAGTTTCTGCGGCCGGAGGCGAGTCCTCCCCAATCACGGAACTCGACACCGAGGGCGACGAAAACAGTCACCGTCACCCGCGTTTCCTGCCCGACGGTAGTCGATTTCTTTACTTGGCGCGAAGATCGGGGAGCGCGGAGAGTCGGATTCGGATCGGGTCGCTGATCGCAGGTGAAGATCGAGAGTTAATGCTGGCCCCGACCAATGTTCGGTACATAGATGGGCACTTGCTCTTTATCCGGCAGACGACACTGATGGCTCGCCCTTTCGATCCGGACAGACTCGAATTCGAGGGCGACCCCTTTCCCATCGCGGAGAACATTTCGTTCGACCGTGAGGCGGCGCTGGCAGTCTACTCGGTATCGGAGGGTGGAATGCTGGCCTACCAGACGGGGACGGTGAACAAAAAGATGCCGCTCCTCTGGCTCGACCGCAAGGGGAGTGAAGTCGGTAGACTGGGCGACGCAGCGAACTACTCCGGAATCGCGCTCTCGGCGGACGGAAACCGGGCGGCCGTCACCGTATACGATCGGCAATCGGAAAACAGGGACCTGTGGATCTTCGATGTAGCGCGGGGTCTGCGCTCGCGCTTTACCTTCGATCCGGCTGACGACGTCCGCGCCACCTGGTCACCGGACGGTAAGACTATCTACTTCAGCTCTGACCGGGAAGGAGACTTCGATCTTTACTCCAAGTCCGTCGGGGGCGGCGAGGAGGAGGTGTTGCTGTATAAGAAAGAGGGACTCCAGATTGTTATGTCTGTCAGCCCTGACTCTGGCCATCTGATCTTCATCGATGTAACTGAAGGGAAGCGCCCGGACCTGTGGTCCCTTCCGTTGCAAAGCGGAGGAGAGGCGGTGGCGTTGTTGCAAACCGAGTTCGTGGAGGTTGACGGTAGGGTATCCCCCGATGGACGTTGGCTCGCCTACGCGTCGACCGAGTCGGGGCGCGAAGAGGTCTATATGACGACTTTTCCTCGGCCCGGTGGCAAGTGGCAAATATCTACCGCGGGAGGATCGTCGCCTCTCTGGAGGAAAGACGGTCGAGAGATTGTCTTTCAGAGTCTCGACGAAAAAATTATGGCGGCGGCGGTAGATTCCCGGGGCGGAGAGTTTCAAGTCGGGCAAGTCGAGCAACTTTTTCAGTGGCCGATGCCAAGCCAACGAGGGGCGGAATGGACCATGTCGGCCGATGGGGAGCGATTCCTCGTCATCAGCGCCAGCAACCGCAGCGCAGTGGGGCCGATCCACCTGGTACTCAATTGGCAGGAAGAACTCAAAAAGAAGCGGTAGGGTGGTAATTCAGGAGCTAAGGTGCGGAACAGAGTATCCAAAGCGAGATTGAAGGCCAATGTCTTCGCCTACCTCCGCGCGGTACAGCACACGATGGAATCCCGGAATCAAAATGATCGGCACAACTCTTTCCCATTTCAAAATCACCGCCAAGCTAGGCGAGGGCGGTATGGGGGAAGTATATCGAGCGACGGACACCAATCTCGATCGGGAGGTGGCGATCAAGGTGCTGCCGGAGGACTTCACCCGCGATCCGGAGCGGCTGGCCCGTTTCGAGCGTGAGGCCAAGGTCCTGGCGTCGCTCAATCACCCAAACATTGCGGCTATCTATCAGGTCGAAGAGGTCGACGACGTCCATTTTCTTGTTCTGGAGCTGGCTGCAGGTGAAGATTTGCAGAAGCGGCTAGCGCGCGGACCGATTCCTCTGCGCGAGTCCCTCACAATTGGGCTCAACATCGCGGTCGCTTTGGAGGCGGCACATGAGCAGGGAATCATTCACCGCGATCTAAAGCCGGCCAACGTCAAAACGACTTCGGATGGTGGGGTCAAAGTGCTCGACTTTGGGCTCGCTAAGGCTTTGGAAGCTCAAAGTGCTTCCAGTTCTGAGGAACTCAGTCGGCTCGACACCCTTACCAATCTGTCGACTCCAGGAGCCCTCTTAGGAACGCCGGGTTATATGAGTCCGGAGCAGATTTCGGGTATACCGGCCGATCCGCGATCGGATATCTGGTCTTTTGGATGCCTG
>JAZFTL010000232.1:0-4269 GCA_036446675.1 Thermoanaerobaculia bacterium | reverse complement strand
TTTATGATCGCCGCATCCCACCGGAGCGCGGCGTACTGAGAGAAGTGGCGGGTTCCTCAATGGAATGAAGGATGAATGAAATCCCTTGCCTTGGGTCAAGATCATGTGCCCGAAGTGGGGGAGAATTGCTCGGCTGACAAGGTTCCAGGAGATAGGCAAGTCATTTGTTTTGAGATGTTTGCGCCATGGATCGACCCATGTTAAGGTTCTCGTATGACGGGGAAAGCATCGAGTGGAGCGGCGAGACAGCGGCAGCTGCTCGAAGCGCGGCTGAAGGGATTTGAGAAGTTTGCCGAGTGGGAGCGCTCGAATCCGCTCCGTCCGGAGCCGGAGGTGGCACTCTCCGGAATCGGCTTCCTTTACGATCTATTGCCGGCGTCAGCCCGCAACCGCCCAGTGGATACCTCGGGTGTCCAGGAAATGCACCGCCGGCTTTCGGTCCTCCAGTTTTGAGATCCAGTGACTAATCAAGAAAGGGCGCTCGCTGCACTCGCTCGCGCCTTCGATGAGCACGAAGTTCCCTACATGGTCATCGGCGGGCAGGCCAACGCACTTTGGGGGGAGCCTCGAGCAACGCTCGACATCGATGTGACTCTTTGGTGGCCCGATGAGTCCCGGATCGATGAGCTGGTTGGTTACCTTGCGCCGCAGTTTCTGCCTCGGGTGAAGAATCCGTTGGATTTCGTGAGTGAGACGCGGGTCTTACCGCTAGCGACAGTTGAGGGTCTTGCTGTGGATGTGATTCTCGGCTTACTGTCATTTGAGGAACAGGCGATTCAGCGCGCCCGTTCCTTTGAGATCGGTGGGGAGCAGGTTCGATTTGTAACAGCGGAAGACCTAGTTCTTCTGAAGATCGTTTCCCAACGAGACAGAGATCACGCCGATATCCGCGGTGTCGTCCGTATGCAGGGCAAGCGTCTGGACCTAGCTTACCTCGAGCCCCGAATTGAGGAACTCTCAAGACTTCTCGATAGCCCGGAAATCATGGAGTTCTGGGTGGCGGTAAAAGCCGGCAGAGCAAGAGACGATTAGCAACTGATTTACTTGTGGATATTCGCATGTAATCTCAAACCTAATTGCGAGAGAGGCTCGAGAACCCAATGCCGGCGATCCTGCAGAAGGTCGCAGTCGGGCGCGAAGTTCGCTTGGAACTCGTTTAGCGAGCGACCTTCGAGCAGCTCTAGAAATCTACTGATCGATTTTCGACTGCTCTTCTAGCAGCGCTTCGAGTTCGGCGACTGCTACTAGATCTTTCGGTCGCCCTGCAGCACGCTTGACGCGAATGAGCCAATCTAACGCGAGACAGCGGACTGTCATTCCAAATACCTCGAGAGCGAGGGTGTGTGGTAGCAGCTGGTCGTAGCCTCCGCCTCCGGTAATTTCCCCCAGAAGATCGAGGTCACCGAGATCGGTTGTGAGAGTAAAATTCAACCCACTTTCGAGGGTTTTTCGATCCAATTTGAAGGGCAAATCGGGCGGGGCATCGCGGAGGTATGGAGACTGTGGGCTGAGAGCCTTAGCAAGGCGGTCGAGGTTTGTCGATTGTCGCGAGTAAACAACATCTAGATCTTGTGTTAGAAGTGCGGAGCCGTGAGCCGTAGCAGCGACCCCGCCTACGAGTATGAAGTCGACCTGGGCTGTCGTAAGGGTCCTCAGTAGACCTTCGAAGTCGGTCATTGGACAATACGGGCTTTGCGCCCGGCGCGGCGGAGTTCTTCGGCGAAGCGCTGCAAGGCCACGAGGTTGACGAGCCTGTCGTGTGGCGACTTCTTGAGGTTCTCTCGGAGCAAGGTTCGGTCGATCCCCTGTTTGAAAGCTTCGATCACCGGATCGGGTTCAAATTCGAGCCTAGCCACCTCTCGATTCTCATTGCCTACCATGCTTGGAAGTGTAGCATCCAATGGGTTTCGCAAGGTTCCCTCAATCATAAATCCCATCCACAAACCAATCTCCATTCGTGCGCTCGCGATAGATGCGGTAGATGCCGCCGTCGGTTAATTCGACGTCCCAATAGTCGCGCTCGATGAGATCTTTGGTCCACCACTCTTCTTCCAGGTTCCAAGGGCCGGAGGCGACCTTTACGCTGCCCTGGAGACGGAGCTGTTTTGAGGAGCTGTCGTTGGGGAGGACGCGTACTTTGCGCGGCTGGGCATGGGAGCACTGTGAGGCGGTGGTTTCACGAATCTCACTTGGGAGGCCTTCCGACAGGCTGTCCGGAAAGCTGCCCAGAATGTCGTTGGGAGGACCATCGACCAGAACTTCGAGGGGGATCGGCGGGCGCACGACGCGAATGGCCAAGAGGCCGCGTCCGGTCGCAGGTTGTTGGCGGATTTTCGGTGGTGGTGGCGGGCTGTAATCGACCAGGGAAAAGCGTTCGGGCCGATGGCCGTTCACCGGTCGGGGCGAGCCCACCCGGCCTGGACCGAGGAGTGCAAAGAGACGTGCCAGGGTTGTTGCCAGTTTGTCAGGAGAAAAATCTGTAGGTCCGAAGAGGGAGAGCTGGGCTCGGCGGGGGCGATCGGGATGGGCGACGAAGGTGAATCCGATGACCGGAGCGCCGGGTGGAGTCGCTTCTAGATCGAGGCGGACCAGGGTCAGCAGGGTTTTGATGTCGCAGGTTGGAGCCGGTAGTTGGATGGCGCGCTCGTGGTGCCCATGAGGCTCCAAGTGGAGAGAGAAGAGCAGGCGCGCGCAGGCGAACCCCCTCTCTTCGAGGCGACGACAGAGGCGCTCGAGCGCTGCCCTACCGATAAAAAGAAATGGTTCGAGTGCGACCAGTGGCCACTCGAGTTCCATACCCTCCTCGAAGTATGGCGGTGGGTGATGCGGAATCAGGGGACGTTGATCGAGGCCTCTGGCCTGCTCGTGAAGTTTCTGCCCGAGGCTACCCAGGCGGCTGGCGATCTCGTTGCTCGAGAGGCGAGCAAAATCACCGATTGAGTGGATACCCCAGCGGTGCAAGGTCTCTACGACCTCTCCTGCTGGAGAGAGACGGGCGAGCGGCAGCGGGGCGAGAGCAGCGGCTTCCTCCCCTTCTGGTATGACAGTGGGGGAGCCGGGCAATTCTGCGGCAACTCGTGCTGCGAGTTTGGTCGAGGCGATGCCGACGCGCACGGGTAAGCCCGCTCTGTCGCCGGCGGCAATGAGAACACGACCGATGTGTTCCTCTGAACAGGCAGCACTGATGCTACCGGAAGTCTTTGAGGGTGCTTGATAGTGTCGCTCGAGGCCGCTCAAATCGAGATAAGCGACGCCTTCGTGGGCGTCCTCGACGCGCGGTGAAAAACTTTCAGCAACTTCAAGCAAACTCGCCTGCGCGGCCTCCTCGCAGATGCTGTCGCGGGAGCGCACGGTCAATTTGGGTACGAGAGAACGAGCTTGTGACAGCGACATCCCCGGTTGGAGACCGGCCTGGCGAGCCCGTCGGGTAGCAGCGACGAGGCGGGCGGCGTTGCCATTACCACGAAAGATGGCAAGAGCCTCGCTGATGAGTTCAGGTTCGCTGCGTAGACGCGCGGCGAGTGGAAAGAGGGGTACTGAAACACATGCTAAACGAGTCATGCGCCGACGATCGAGAAGGGTGTTGAACTTCGCTCATTGCGTGGGTGAATAGACGGGGATCTCATGGTTGTAGCGCTGTGGACGGAGGTTGGGGTAGTTGGAATGATCGGAAGCAGCGGAGCCACTGGAGCGATTGGCGTTAGCAGATCGGACGAAGTGAAGTTGAGGGCCGCTGTCTGTCCGCTAGAACGGCCATGGAATTTCTCGAGGGTGAGCTGAGCAGTGAATGCATTGAGCAGACGTGGCGCACGCCCTCTCCCATGCCAGAGGGGCCGGCCTCGTTCCGCTTTGACGACGATTCTGGCACCGCTACCACTGACCCGATAAGGGCTGGCGATCAGCAGCGTTGCCTCCTGTTGCGCTGCTGACCGGGCTAAGCGCAGCCAAAATGCTTCCACTCCACGCCCTCCCACTACGGGTGGATTTCCCAGGTCGAAGACGACCAGTGGGAAGCCTCCTCGCAGCAACATTTCAGTGCTGGCCAGAGCCTGCTTGATGTTGTCAGGGCGGACCCATAGCAGCCGTTCGAGGATGACGTTGGCTTCGGTGGCAGCCTGGGGGTCGAGATTGTGCCCGAGATCTACCAATGCCGCCGCTTCTCCCATGGTGGTTGCTGCGGCAAGAATCGCGAGGAGAATAGAGAAGCGCCCACTCGATTTGCGGCCGATCAGTTCGGTCATCTGTCCACGGGGTAGCCCTCCTGCCAGC
>JAZFTL010000231.1:0-10569 GCA_036446675.1 Thermoanaerobaculia bacterium | reverse complement strand
CTCCTATCCTTTAAGGAGAACCGGATGATTCGTCGAAACCGCCGGTGGGTTTTCTCCGCCATTTTCGGCTGGCTCGGTATTGCCGCCTTCGCCTTCATTTACATCTTCGAGTTGGTGCCTCATCACGGCCCTCCAGTCACGATCACTTGGATTCGTGAACATCTAGGCAACAGTGGCCTCATCGTTATCAACATCCTGATTGTCTTGGCATTTCTCGCCCTTCTACCGTATCGTCGTCCAACCAAGGGATTGTGGAAGTCCAAGGGTGCGTTCATAGCCTTTGTCATTGCACTCATGACCGAAATGTTCGGCTGGCCGCTCCTACTCTTCCTCCTGTCGCCCCTCGTCGATGTGCCGCAGATCGCCCGCCCCTACTTTGATGCGTTTGGACATTGGCCGGCAGTAGTTGGAACCATCACAAGTTTCATTGGTATCTCACTCGTAGCGATTGGCTGGTACCAAATCCATCGCGCCGAGACTCTGGTGACGGGCGGTCTCTATCGCTTCGTGAGACATCCGCAGTACACCGGCCTCTTGCTGTTCACAGTAGGTTGGATTCTGCACTGGCCCTCAGTTGTGACACTGGCGCTCTGGCCGCTCCTAGCGGCCGCCTACTTCTGGTTGGCTCGCCAGGAGGAAAAACAGGCTGAGAGCGAGTACGGTGGTGCCTACGTGGCATATGCAGCCCGCACCAAGCGTTTCCTCCCCTTCCTGATCTGACGGCGCCCTACCACAATTGAGGGCAGCTACCACCAGCGGACCCAGAGGCCGGACGTCTCCCTTGGGGTCCGCTGGTTTCGATGACGGCGTTAGGAGCTCCTTACCGAGCCCCAAATGGATCCTCGTATAGTGCAAACGAGGAACTGCATAGAGTGAGACATTGCCGGAGACTGCAAACCCAGACCAGATCTGGTCCAGTAGGAACGCAACGCCGGTGCCAGCCCACCCTTTCAGGCAGGTAACCGCCCGCCCGGGGACGTGACTGCGCCTACCCGTAGTGGGGTCGAGCGAGGGCCTGCTGAAAAGCCAGACTAATAGCGACTCTCCCGACCGAGGGCTCATTTCCGAGCAGGCGGCGAGACTCCAGGCGATTCTATGACCGACAGGCTCAGCTCATGGCAAATGGTCGAGGTGAACAAGCCCCTCGAGCTCATCGAAGTCCCACTACCAAAACCGGGACCGGCTGAGGTGCTGCTCGAGGTCACGGCGTGTGGCCTCTGCCACACCGACGTCTCCTTTCTCTATGGCGGCGTGCGACCGCGCGCCCCCCTTCCCCTGACCCTCGGCCACGAGATCCTCGGCCGGGTCCTCGAAGCGAACGGCGACCCAGATCTCGTCGGCAAGACGGTCATCGTGCCGGCTGTAGTGCCCTGCGGGGCATGCGATCTTTGTGCGGCTGGTCGCGGCAACATCTGTCTGAAGCAGCTGATGCCGGGTAACGACTTTCACGGCGGTTTCGCGTCTCATGTCGTGGCGCCGGCTCGCTTCCTGGTGCCGGTGCCGGCGAGTCTCGTCGGAAGACGCGATCTAGCCGTGGTCAGCGACGCGGTTGCCACCGCCTACCAGTCGGTCGTCCGCTCCAAGCTGGACGAAGGACAGATGCTGGTGGTCGTCGGCGCCGGCGGCGTCGGCACATTCGCCATCCAGGTAGCCAAGCTGCTGGGGGCCCATGTTGCGGCCATCGACATCTCGTCGAGCCGGCTCGAGGGTGTCGCCAAATGGGTGGATCTGGCACTCGACGCTTCGACGCTCGGTCCACGAGACATCAAGGGGGCGGTCATCGCCTACGAGCGCGAGCACAGCCTCGCGGCGCATGGTCGCAAGATACTCGAGTGCTCCGGAAGCCCTGAAGGCCAACAGACAGCCTACTCGCTGCTTACCTTCGATGCCACCCTGGTGGTGGTCGGCTTCACCCGCGAAAAAGTGCTGGTGCGACTCTCCAACCTGATGGCTTTCGACGCCCGAGCCATCGGCAATTGGGGCTGTTTGCCCGAACACTTCCCCGGCCTGGTGGATCTCATCGCTGACGGGCAGCTCGAGCTCGAGCCCTTCGTCGAGGAGCATCCGATGAGCCGTCTGAACGACCTGCTTCTAACCGAAAGCGCGCGCCGCCCCGTGCTGATCCCGGACTTTTGACGATGCGCGAGCTCAAGAACCACGAACTGATCCAGGACTACTCCTTCGAGCAGATCCGCTACGAACGACGGCCTCTGTTGCGCCCATCGGGCGAGGCCGAGCCGGGGCTCTTCACCGCGTGGATCGTCCTCGACAACCCACGGCAGCTCAACTCCTATACCACCGATATGGTCAAGGAGGTCATCCTCGCTTTTCGCCGGGCTGCGGTCGAGCGCGACGTCGTCGCGGTGGTTTTCACCGGTGAGGGAGAGCGGTCGTTCTGCACCGGAGGCAACACCGAGGAGTACTCCGAGGTCTATGCTGGCCGGCCGCTCGAGTACCGGCAGTACATGCGTCTGTTCAACGATATGGTGACCTCCATCCTGGAGTGCGACAAGCCGGTGATCAACCGTGTCAACGGGATGCGGGTGGCGGGCGGCCAGGAGATAGGGATGGCGTGCGACTTCTCCATCGCCGCCGACACCGCGATCTTCGGGCAGGCGGGACCCAAGCACGGCTCGGCTCCCGACGGAGGATCGACCGACTTTCTGCCGCTCTACGTCGGATTCGCCGCCGCTATGGAATCGTGCACGCTGTGCGAGATGTGGTCGGCGCACCGGGCGCTTCGACTCGGCCTTATAAACGACGTCGCGCGGGTGCTCAAGGAGAACGGCGAGTGGATCACCAATCCCCGGGTGGTCACCGACCGATGGACCGATGAAGAGGGCCGGATCGTCTACGGCCAGGCCCGCAGAGGTGACCAGCTGCAGGCCGCCAAGGAGCGGCTGGCGCGTTGCGAGGTCGACTTCTCGGAGCTCGACCACAAGGTCGAGCAGCTGGTCTGGAAGCTCGCCAACAGCGTGCCCGACTGTTTGACCAAGACAATCGAGTCGCTGCGCAAGCACAAGCTCGAGCACTGGCACAAGAACCGGGAGTCGAATCGCGCCTGGCTGGCGCTCAACATGGTGACGGAGGCGAGAGCCGGTTTCCAGGCGTTCAACCGCGGCGGGCACGGCCAGCGAGAGGTCGACTTTCTCGAGCTCCGCAGGCTGCTGGCCGCGGGGCATCCCTGGGACGACGATCTGGTGCATGCCATCTCGCCCCACCTTCGGGACGCCCCGAAGGAGGAGGCCGCCGAGCCCCAGACCGCGGTGCCACCGACCGAATGAGCGTTTGCACGCTACCGGAGTGGCACGGCCTCGAGCTCGACGAGGTGTTAGCGCTCGCCATCGACCTGATCGAAGACGTCGACTATCCCACCGTCCGGCGGTGGCGCGACGCGGGCGGACGTGTCCTGGGACACTTCCAGGTCTATTTCCCCGAGGAGCTGGCCCACGCGGCGGGCCTGCTGCCGGTCAAGATTCATGGCGCACCGGTGGATGCCATGCAGGCGGAGTCGAGGTTCGGCTCCTACCTGTGCTCGATTCTCAAGACGTCGCTCGAGCTGCACTTGAGCAAGCGGCTCGAGCTCGACGCCTTCGTCTCCCACCCGATCTGTGATGCCGCACGCAACCTCGCTGCGGTGTGGGGCCGCAACGCCGACTACCCCTGCCAGATCCTCTATCTGCCACAGAACGCCAATTCGGCGCACGCCGTCGGCTACCTTCGTGAGGAGTACGCGCGAATTCTCGGCGACCTCGAGGCGATCGCAGGTGCCGAGGTCACTCCGGATGCGCTGCAGCAGTCGGTCGAGGTCTTCAATCGGAACCGGCGTCTGCTGCGCCGGCTCTATGAGGTCAAGCGGGACAATCCGTGGCTGATCGCGGCGGAAGAGGCCTACGCCCTGGTGGTGTTGGCCGGACGCATGCCGAGAGAGGAGCACAACGAGATTCTGGAGTGGGTGCTGTCGCAGTTGCCCGAGCGGTCGGTTCGCCGGCAGGATCGCGTCCGGGTGGTCTTTGAAGGGGGCTTTTGCGAGCAGCCGCCGCTCGACCTCATCCGGTTGGTTGGGCGCTCCTGCTACCTGGTCGACGACGATTTGATGATCGGATTGCGTTGGATCACCGAGGATGTGCCGACGGAGGGCGACGCGCTGGCCAACCTCGCCGAAGCCTACCTCGAGCGCTCTTCCTACAGCCCAGTGCAGCACGACCTGCGCAAGCCTAAGGAGAAGATGCTGCTCGAGCGTATCCGCGGTGCGCGCGCCGAAGCCGTCATCGTCACCGCCGCCAAGATGTGTGAGCCCGGCCTGGAGGAGCAGGTGGCCTATACGAAAGCCCTCGACGAGGCTGGGATTCCCTATTTCGTCAGCGAGTTCCAGGAGCGGATGACCAGCTTCGAGCAGCTCGAGATGCAGCTCGAGACGTTCATGGAAAATCTGCTTTTCGACTGAGTCGATGCTATGGAAGCCGAGATCATAGGACGCGGCAACAGTGACGGAAACCAACTCATCCGCAGCTGGTTCGAGAGCCTGGACCAGGCGGCCAAGGAAGGGCGTGGCGCCGCCTACGTCTTCGTCATGGGCAGCTTTGCCGAGATCCTCCACTGCTTCGATCTGCCGATCGTCTTCCCGGAGATCAACTCGCTCCAGTTGGCGGTGCGCAAGGTAGCCGCCGACTTCCTCAACGTCGCCGAGGACTACGGCTACTCGCCCGACATCTGCGGTTATGTCAAGGCCGATGTCGGCGTTCAACTCGGTGGTCGCCGGCACCCGGCGGCCGAAATCCCGGTGCCTTCTCTCGCCGTTCTGACCAACGCCTGCAACACCTACATCAAGTGGGCGGAGATCTGGGAGCGCCTCTACGACACCCGCATCTTCACCCTGGACGTTCCCGGGTCGCGTAGCGAGGATCATCTGACCGACGTGACGAGCGACGATTTCGACCGCGACCGTCGCTACGTCGAAGGGCAGATCCGTGAGCTCCTCGAGGTCTGTGAGCAGGTCTCCGGCAAGCGGTTCGACATCGACCGCCTGCGTGAGACACTCGGCTTCACCAACCGTATGAACACCGCCTGGCAGCGGATCGTCGAACTCAACCGCTCGAAGCCGGCCGTCTACAACGCGCTCACCGATGGCACGGTCTACCTCGGGGTCTCCAACGCCCTCCGGGGCACCGTCGAGGGCGCCCGCTACTTCGAGGATCTGGTCGAAGAGCTCGAGTACAAGGTCGGCCATGGAATCGGCACCGTTACCGAAGAGACGTACCGACTCGCCTTCGTGGGCGTGCCGTGCTATCCGATCTTCCGGCGTTTCAACGAGATGTTCTCCGACTGGGGCGGGCAGTTTGTGGCCTCGACCTATCTGTGGTTCGCCTCCGGTGGCAGCAACCTCGGATTCCAGTACGATCTCGAACGGCCGATCGAGAGTCTGGCGATCGGCACACTCCTCACAGTTCGTGACGCGATGGACTCGATGTTTCACCAGAACCGGATCCTCGGCGCCATGATCGACGATTTCGAACTCGACGGTGTCATCTACCATCCGATCAAGAGCTGTCGCACGGTCTCCACCGGTCTGGCCGACAGCCGCCGCTGCCTCATGGAAGAGCGCGACATTGCCAGTCTGTACCTAGAGTCGGACATGATGGATCAACGGGTCGTCTCGGAGGCGCAGATGAAGAACCGCGTCGATGCTTTCTTCGAGGGTCTGGCGGCTCGTCGCAGCCGTGAGAGTCGAAAGGAGGGCCACTGATGGCCTATTCCGCCGGCGTCGACGTGGGGTCGACGCAGACGAAAGCCGTCGTCCTCGACGAGCACGGGCAGATCGTCGGCCGGGCGCTCACCGATACCGGCGCGAATGTCGGCGGCGCGGCCGAGAGGTCCTACGCAGTGGCGATCGAGGATGCCGGAGTGCTCGAGGAGGAGATCGAGTACGTCATCGGTACCGGCTACGGCCGGTATCGGGTCACCTTCGGCAACGATCAGGTGACTGAGATCAGCTGCCACGCGCGCGGCGCCGTCCACGTGTATCCGGGCACCCGGACGGTGCTCGACATGGGAGGTCAGGACACCAAGGCCATTCGCGTCGGATCGCACGGTGAGATCGAAGATTTCTTTATGAACGACAAGTGCGCCGCCGGCACCGGTCGGTTTCTCGGTGCGGCTTCGGCGGCGCTGGAGATTCCGCTAGCGGAGCTCGGACCGATCGCTCTCACGGCCACTCGCGCCGTTCGCATCAGCACGACCTGCACCGTCTTCGCCGAATCCGAGATCCTCTCGTGGCTGGGTAAGGGTAAGAAGGTCGAAGACATCCTTCTCGGTGTCCACCTGTCGATCGCCTCACGCTCGATGGGATTGCTGCGACGTGTCGGCGTCGAGCCCGAGGTCACCTTCACTGGGGGCGTCGCCAGGAACATCGGCATGATCAAGGCGATCGAGGATCGACTCGGCCACCCGGTTAACGTCAGCGACGACTCCCACTACATTGGCGCGCTGGGCGCGGCGCTCTTCGCCTTCGACGAAATCCACTTGCGGCGGGCGCCGCACGCAGGCCACGAGGCCGCATCATGATCCATACGGCGGGCATCGACGTCGGCTCGACCTACACCAAGGCGCTGATTCTCGCCGACGGCGGCGAGATCGTGGCGCACGCCATCGCCAAGACCGGTTTCCGCCTTCCCGAGATCTCCCGACGGATGTTCGACGAGGCGATCGGCACTGCGAAGCTGGACGAGGACGACATCGACTACGTCGTCGCGACCGGCTTCGGCCGCCATCAGGTAGCATTCCGCGACGTTCACGTCACCGATCTGACGGCGGCGGCGCGTGGCGCCAGCTTCCTCTTCCCGCAGACTCGCACCATCCTCGACATCGGCGGCCAGACGATGAAAGCGTCACATATCGACGAGCTGTCGAAAGTGCGATCGTTTCGCCTCAACGACAAGTGCGCTGCCGGCACCGGAGCGTTCATCGAGAAGACCGCACTCTACATGGGCTACTCGACCGAGGAGATCGGGCCCCTGGCGGCCACCTCAAAGGACCCGGCGTCGATCTCCGGGGTGTGCGCCGTCTTCGCTGAGTCCGAGGTCATCAACCATCTCTCCCAGGGTCGGCCCCCGGCCGACATCATGCAAGGCTCCATCGTCTCGCTGGTCGGCCGCTCCCTACAGCTCATGAAGCGCGTCGGACTGGAGCCGGAGTTCACCCTGCTGGGAGGGATCCTGCGTTTCGAGACGATGGTCGAAGAGATCGCCTCCGTGCTCGAGGGACCCGTCAACGTGCCCGAGAGTGAGATGGTGCAACTAACGACGGCATTGGGCGCCGCCCGGCTGGGCTATAACCGCTTCGTGTCTCTCCGCGAGAATGCCGAATCGCAGCAGAAGCGCGGCGTGGAGGTACCCTGATGTCTCCGGCCGCCGAGGACAGAGCCTGCGCGGTGCTCAGGGCGGAGCACCAGGTGATCCTGCGGGTGCTCGACGTGCTCGAGGCACTCATCGATCGACCCGGGGGCAACGGCGGTCTCGAGGCTGCGCCGTTGGGTCAGTGCGTCCAGTTCTTCCAGTTGTTCGCTGACGCCTGCCATCATGCCAAAGAGGAGGATCTGCTCTTTCCGGTCCTGGAGGCGTGCGGCATTCAGCGGGATGGGGGCCCGATCGGTGTGATGCTCTATGAGCATCGGCTAGCGCGCTCCCTGGTGGCGCGTATGGGCGAGGCTCTGAGCGGCTTCGGTAGTGTCGACGGCTCCTCCCAGAACGCTTTCCGTGAGGCCGCCAGGGACTATCTCGAGCTCCTTCGGCAGCACATCTTCAAGGAGGACCACGTGCTGTTCGAGGCCGCCGACCTGGCGATGACCGAAGAGGATCAGGCTAGACTCCGAGAGAGTTTCTGTGAGGGCAGCTGCCAGGCCTTCGGTGGCAAGCGGCGCGAGGAGCTCGAAGCCATGGCCGACGAACTCGAGCGCCATTGGGGAACTGCATGAGTGACGCCGGCGCTACTTGCGCCAATCGCATTCACCGTGAGCTGCTGGACGACGGGCAGCTGCTTCACGTCACACTCGATCTGGGCAAGGGCAACATCATCGATCTCGCTGCGATTGTCGAGCTGCGCTCGCTGGCCCAGGAGCATCTCGGCGCCACCGGCCTCAAGGCGATCGTGCTCGATCACGCCGGCAGTCACTTCTCGTTCGGCGCCGCCGTCGAGGACCATCTGCCGGGCCAGGTCGAGGAGATGCTGCCCCAGTTCCACTGCCTGGCGAAAGAGCTCCTGGCCATCGATCGGCCGATTCTGGCTGTAGTCAACGGCCAATGCCTGGGCGCTGGGCTCGAGATCGCGCTGCTAGCCGATCGGATCTTCTCCTCTCCTTCGGCGCGCTTTGGCCAGCCGGAGATCAAACTCGGCGTCTTTGCGCCGTTGGCCTCGCTGCTGTTGCCGCAACGCATCGGCAAGCATAAAGCCGTCGAACTGCTGCTTTCGGGGAACTCCATCAACGCCGGCAAGGCGCGACGCCTGGGTCTGGTCGACGAGCTCGCCATCGACCCGCTGGCGGCAGCCCTGCACTGGGGACGTGAGAATCTGCTGGCTAAGAGTGCCACGGCCATCCGGCTGGCAACGCACGCCGGACGCCTGGGATGGTCGCGGCGCTTCAGCCGCGATCTCGACCGACTCGAGCAGCTCTATCTGGGTGAGCTGATGAGCACGCACGACGCCGTCGAGGGAATCACGGCGTTCCTCGAGCGGCGCGATCCGGTCTGGCAACAGGGCTGACCGATGAGCGTGCCGGTTACCTGTCCTGCCTGCTTAGAGCGGGAGCCCACCACTGGTCGCTACTTCGTATCGGCCTATCCGCCCTTCGATCACTGGAGCGCCGACCAGCTGCCCGCCTATCGGTTAGCGCTGGCTCGGACCGATGCTCCCGAAGAGCCGCTTGGCCTCTATGTGCACATCCCGTTTTGCGAGCAGCGCTATGACGACTGCGCTGCGACTCTCACCCGCACCGATCTCGTCAGGGCGGATCGTCTCCTGACGAGCTTCTATCTTCCGGCTCATCAGAGTGCCTCGGCGTAGCTCCTGGCTGTTTCCCGATCCCCCGCGCGAGTTTGCCTGGCGACGGCCTCTCAAGATCGGCCTGCGTGCCGTTCACGTTCTCTGTGCAGCCATCTTGCTGGGAGCGCACGTCTTCGAGGTCCAGGAGACGAGCACCGACCCATGGCTGCACGCCACGTTGCTCTCCGGTCTGCTGATCCTGCTGCTCGACCTGCACGAGTCCGCTGCATTTCTCCTGCAGGTGCGCGGAATGGTGGTGATCCTCAAGCTCCTGCTGATCGGCGCTTTGCCATGGCTGGGAAGCTACGGCGCCTGGGTGATCGCCGGGATCGTCCTGATCTCGGTCATCTCGAGCCACGCCCCGGCACGCGTTCGTTACTTCCTGCTCGTCGGCAGATCGGGAATCACCGGCAGCCGCTCCAAAGGCTGAGCCGCACGCTTAGGGATAGAGCGTCGACAGATTCCGGTAAGGGGCGTTCTGCTCACCAACCCAATGCCTCAGGAAGAGGTATTCGACCCCGCATGGTGCGAAAAGTCGGCCGATAGAGCTTTGACTCTTTTGCAGGTGAGCTTCGCGACAGAGTTTTGCTTCTTCTGGACCACATCTATCCTAAGCCGCACAGGCCACCACTTAGAGCTTTCGCCGTTGAGCTGCCCACCCCTACGGGTATTGACGACCTCGGGATCGATCCACTGGGATAGGAGTGCGGCAAACTCCACCAAGTATAGAAAATGCCCGAGATGACGATCGAGACACTCAAGGCGGTTCAAGCAGCCCAGGATTCCGGAAGTTCACCTGGGTGGTTGGGGGCGTCCTGCGTTGAATGCAGGGTAGGGATCTACCGCCCCACGAACGAGGCACACGCAATCCCGATCGAGATCGCTTGGACAAAGAAGCTGTCCATGATCAACGGCTACGTGTTTCTTCTGGTGGCCTTTGCGTTGATGGTCGTGGGTCTTGTCGATCTGCTCGGTATCAGCCTGGACGGGCCGTCCCCATTTCTCTTTCCGGCCTCGATGCTGGGGGTCTTGGCAGGCCTCATGATTAGGTGGGGGAGGCTGCCTGCGACCAACGGCTGCTCTGATCTGCTGTGCAACAAGTGCGGGCTTGCACCACGGGCGCAGGGATCAGAACGCGCTATAGTGAAAGTAGAGTCAGCACGCCATGATTGACAAGAACCTCAGCTTCGTCCGTTCTCTTTGCGCCGGCGAGATCGAGCCGAGCGTCGTGTTCCCGTATCCCGAAATGGTAGCGGAGGAGCGCGAAACCCTCGCCGCCGTCATCGATGCCGTCGACACGCTCCTCGAAGAACGAGGCGAAGACTTCCGCAGCTGGGACGAGGCGGGTCAGATGCCGGCGGAGTTTGTCGAAGAGCTGCGCGAGTTCGGCTTCTTCGGTCTCATCGTGCCGGAGGAGTACGGCGGGATGGGTTTCGGCAACATGGCCTATTCGCGCACCCTGCAGCAGGTCGCCTTTCACGACGCAACGGTCGCCCTGACGATTGGTGCACACAGCTCGATCGGGATGCGGGG
>JAZFTL010000230.1:0-5067 GCA_036446675.1 Thermoanaerobaculia bacterium | reverse complement strand
GTTGCACTGTCGAATTCTCGCCCATCAGCGGGGTTGACGCAATGTGGAAGCGCTTACAGCTGGGCACTGATCGGCGTGAACAGCCCGGAGCATGAGGGAATATGTTCAAGGCATATGCAAGATGCCACAGAGCGGTAATCGGCATCGTGCTATAGTTTCGATTCAGTTGGCTCCGGTCAACTCAAGATCAGGTGCGTAAGGAGGATCTGAAAATGTCTCGAACCGGCTACAGCATCATTTGTGTTGTTCTCGCGATCGCAATCGCCGGCCCGGCGCTTGCTGAGGTGTATACGGTCAAGCTGAACAACGGCTTTTTCTTCGAATCCCGCTACCGACCGCGCGAGGTGGCATGGGACAGTAGTCAAGTCATGCTCTTGACCGAAGCCGGGAACTGGATCAACCTCAGCAAATCTGACATCTAGACCGTTCTCATCGATACTGAAAGTAAGGGGTACGGAACGGTAATCGATACCCACACGATTTCTCTGGGTTGGGCTCCGAATGACCTGGAGCAGGCTGGAGCTGAGCAGGAGTCTGGCGATCCGACAACTCGGCTACTGAACTATCTGCGGAGTGCTGACCAGCGTGAAGACTATTCGGTGGAGCAGTTTGTTGAGCCGAGCGACGCGAGCGGCATTCCACTTTCCTTGATCGGAAGTTCGTCTCCGTTTGGCGGGAACTAGTATTCAGTCCGCTTGCCCTTCCTCGTAACTCCAAAGGCTCCCGAGACGCGGGGGCCTTTTTTCGTGTGCGCTCGGGTACTCGGTCAATATCTGGTGGTTGCCTGACCAGACATTGGATTAGACTCCGGCTCAATGACCCGACTTCTTTCGACCCAGTTCAGGAACCGCGACGAAGCCGGCGCGGTCAGGGCCTAGATGAAATCTAGAAGTAGCTCTGTTCGATGGAAAGCCCTCCTGCTGTTAGCGGTGGCTGTACTTACTGCCTGCTCCGACGAGCGCGGACCGCTTGCCGAGGGTGAGCGTACCGCAGAGCGCATCATTGCGGTCGCGCCGAATATCGTGGAGCTTTTGTATGCACTCGATCTAGGTGATCGAGTTGTGGGTGTTGGAAACTACAGTCGGTGGCCTCCCGAAGTAGGCACGAAGCCTCAGATCGGAGGATTGTTCGATGCGAGGCTCGAGCGCATTGTCGCTCTTCAACCGGATTTGGCGATTCTCCTGCCGAGTGAGTCCGGCCTGGCAGATCGGCTCGAGCGACTCTCGATTGACACCCTGATCGTTCCGAGTAATACCTTGGCGGATGTAGATGAGTCGATCCTGGCGATCGCAGCCCGCTGCGGAGTGCCCGAGCGCGGGGGGCGTCTGGTCGAAGAGTTGCGGCAGGGGCTGGAGCCGTGTCGGCTCGATCGCTCCTATAGGGTCGCCCTCGTCGTGGGCCGACAGATTCGAAATATGAAGGAGATTCTCGTGGCCGGGCGCGGCACTTTTTTGAACGAGTTGCTCGAACGTCTTGGGGCCGAGAACGTCTTCGCGGAGGCTGTTGCGGCGTACCCTCAAGTTGCAGTGGAGGAGTTTTATCGACTGCGGCCCGATGCGATTATCGAACTCCAATTCGTTCCGGGAGGCTACGAGCAGTTGTCGTTGGACTGGAAGGCTTTTCCCGAGCTTCCGGCGGTGCGGAACGGGTGCGTTTCGGTGATTGGCGGGGACCATACGGTTGTGCCCGGCGCGCGCCTACCGCGGCTCTACGCGGAAATCAGGCAGCGGCTCATGAAGTGTGGTTCGCAAGAATGACCGGACCCGTCGCCATAAGGGCGCGACGAGTTTTCTGGGAAGTCGACGGAAGGAGAATTGTCGGCCCTATCGATCTTGCCCTTTCTCGGGGCGAATGCTTGGCGATTGTCGGCCCCAATGGCGCCGGCAAATCGACACTCTTGCGACTGCTGGCCAAGTTGATCGAGCCGACATCGGGTACGCTTGTTTCCGGAGAGGACGACTACTCTCAGATTTCTCGTCGTGATCTGGCTCGCAGGGTAGCGTTTGTGCCACAGAACAGGGCACACGGGTCGGACTTCACCGTCAGGCAATGGGTGCTCCTGGGGCGCTTTCCACACGCGTCGAGATGGCAGATCGGCGTGGTTCCGGATGATGTGCGTGCGGTTGACGAGGCGCTCACTATGACGGGCGCCTTGGATCTCCAAGACCGCCACCTGGGAGAGCTCTCAGGCGGGGAACAGCAGGTGGTTCATATCGCGGCGGCTCTGGCGCAAGAGGCCAAAGTGTTGTTGCTCGATGAACCCACCACCCACCTCGATCCCCAGCATCAACGGCAGATAACGTCCCTGTTGATGCGGTTGAGGAGCGAAACCGAGTGCTCCATGGTAATCGCGACGCATGATCTCAACTTTGCAGCGCAACTGGGAGATCGAGTGATGGCACTGAGAGACGGTCGCGAGATGATCTGTGATGTCCCCGACAGAGTGATTTCCGCGGATTTATTGGGTCGTCTTTTTGAGACACCCTTTACGGTGACACGCCAAGGGAAACGACTTGTGGCTCTGGTGGACTACGACTCGTGAGCAGCGTTGATCGACGCCTCCAGGGCGTACTTCTGTTGCTCGGCGTCTGGATCGCCGCCTTGCTGATCTATCCGATGGTAGGTAGTCAGGTGTTGTCTTGGCGCGACCTCTTTACAGGTGAGACTACGACTGCAGTGATCTTTTGGAAGTTGAGGCTACCTCGCGCTCTGCTGGGGCTGCTTGCGGGTGGTTCCCTAGCGGTGTCGGGTCTGACGCTGCAGACTCTCTTCCGCAATCCGTTGGCCGAGCCCTACACCCTGGGAGTCGCGAGCGGAGCTGCACTGGGGGCGGTCCTGGCCCTGCTGCTTGGAGGGTCCGGCGTCGGCACTTCATTTCCAACTGTAGGATTGTCGAGTTTGCTGGGGGCCTTGGCTGTGGCTGCGATACTCGTGGCGCTCTCTTCCAGTCGGTTTGGTGGTGACTCTTCAACACTGCTGTTGGCAGGGATCGCTATCTCGCTGTCGTGTTCCGCGCTGATCCTTTTCGTCCAATTCTTGGCCGACTTTACGCAGACTTTTCGAATGGTTCGCTGGATGATGGGCGGTCTGGCGGTTGTAGGATTTCGCGAAGTGCTTTGGGTCTCGCCTATAGCTATTTCCGGGGTTGCCATACTTTTTGGCTATCGACGTGAACTGGATCTCCTCCTCGCCAGCGACGAATTGGCGTCGAGCCGGGGCTTGGATCTGATTCGATTTCGCTGTGTTGCCCTCGGAGTGACTTCAATTGTCATCGGGGGCATCGTGGCAGTGGCCGGGCCCATCGGGTTTGTCGGCCTCATCGTCCCCCATATTCTGCGCCGATGGCTGGGCCACGCGCATCTCTATCTAATCCCAGCCTGCGCTTTAGGTGGAGGAGCGTTTCTGACCATGTGTGACTTGGCGGCCCGCACCATTCTGGCTCCGGCTGAATTGCCGGTCGGTATACTCACCGCGCTGCTCGGCGGTCCGTTTTTTGTGTGGCTTTTGCTGCGCCGGCGAGTTGTACACTAACTCTATGCGTTTGTGCCGATTTGGACCCGAAGGGTTTCTCGCAGTCTCAGATGAGCAGGACAGATTTCAGGTGCTTTTCTCAGATCCGTTCGAGACGATGCCGGGGGGTTGGGAATTTGGCCGGACGCTACGATCGACTGAAGTCGGATTGATGGCGCCCCTCCGACCCGGGAAGATCGTGGGTGTTGGTCGAAACTTCTCGGAACATGCCGCGGAGCTCTCGAACCCGACTCCGGTCGAGCCGGTCATTTTTCTGAAGTCTCCGTCATCGGTCACCGGGCCGAATGCGCCGATATTGCTGCCACCCGAGAGTGATCGAGTCGAATACGAAGGCGAAATTGCGGTGGTGATCAGGCGGCGCTTACGGCGAGCCGCTGCGGCTGAAGTTCGGTCGTCGATCTTAGGAGTAACGTGTGCGTGTGATGTGACCGCCAGAGATCTCCAGGAACGCGACGTAACGTTCGCCCGAGCCAAGTCTTTCGACACCTTCTGCCCGCTCGGTCCGGCCATTCTCATCAACCCTGATTTGGAGTCTTTGGAGGTGATCACGCGCGTCAATGGAGAGGAACGCCAGCGTGGATCGACCGCGCAGATGACCTGGGGGATCGTAGACCTGGTCGTCTACCTGTCGCAAACGATGACGCTTGATGCCGGGGATGTCGTCTTGACGGGGACGCCGCCGGGAGTGGGCGCGCTGCATCCTGGTGATACCGTAGAAGTCGAAGTCGGAGGCGTTGGGGTGTTGGAGAATCCCGTGGAGAAGATCTGCATTACTTGAAGCGCCGCGTCGTGTGGCCAGTGGTAGTGGGCACATTCGCGATGCTGGTCCTGGTTTTCTGGCGCCGGTATCTTTGGCACCACGCCTTGATGGTCTCACTGGCTGCTGCGGCCCTGACCTACTCGGTCGGCAGAAGCGTCGAGCAGCTGAGAGACAGGTGGAAGAAATGAAGTGTCCGAAGCGCCTGGCCTCAGATGGCAATAGGTGAACTGCGGAGGAGCGCCGGCACTATCGATCGGGATCGCGGTGGTCTTCTCTCGCCCGCAAGTCTTTCCAGGGGAAGAGCCAGGCGGCTGGGATCAATAACAGATACACCAAACCGCCGAACGCCCAGCCGGAGAAAAGCAAAACCAGCCAGGTCGAGATCAACAGCATCGATAGGGTCATTCTGTGAGGTGCAAGTTTCATTTCCGTAGAGATTACCATCCGCCACCGGAGAAGTTCGATCAATTCAATCAGTTCTCTTCCAGACGATGCGCAGCTGAATCTGCCGAGCCCTTGTAGCGATATATTCCCCCGGGAGATAAGTAAGAGGTAGGAGGTCGATGATTTTGAAAATGAAGATCACTCTGGTCTTGATGACGGCAATCGTGGTGTCTTCGTGCAAGCCTTCGGTTGATCAAACTCAAATTGAACTTACGACGATCGACGTGCAACCGCATATCGACGCAGCGCTTACTACGGCGTACGACGAGACGGCGATCGTGTACGGCGACACGGTGTCCGGCGTTCTCCCCTCAGACTTCCCCCAAGACATA
>JAZFTL010000229.1:0-2440 GCA_036446675.1 Thermoanaerobaculia bacterium | reverse complement strand
TCGTGTACTCGATTCTGGCAGAAGAACTGGGATTAGTGGGAGCCTTGGCGATCGTCTCGCTGTTTGGGATTCTCCTGTGGAGAGGTGGTAGGGCTGGACTAAGGGCTCCCGATCTTTTCGGCCGATACTTGGCCTGGGGATTCACCGGCCTGTTAGTTCTCCAAGCGTTCATCCATATTAGTGTAGCTCTTGCTCTAATGCCAACCAAGGGAATTCCCTTGCCCTTCATATCCTATGGCGGTTCGTCCTTGGTGGTCAGCATGACCGCCGCCGGCGTACTACTTAATCTCTCACAGCACGGATAATGGGATGTCGACGAGAACAGCTGCTCAGGCTCGGATACTGCTCGTCGGTGGAGGCACCGCCGGGCATGTCTTTCCGGGACTTGCCGTGGCAGAGGCTCTACTTTCCAGAGGTTGGCAGGCAGGCTGGCTCGGCCGCCCGGAAGGAATGGAGAAAACCTTGGTAGCTTCCCGAGGCCTGCCGTACTACGGACTCGATGCGGGGGCCATGGTCGGTCGAGGCTTGCCAGGTAGGCTGAAGGCGCTGGGTACTCTGGTGCGGTCATCATTCGGCGCAGCGCGGCTCATCAAGAAAATTGACGCCCGCGTAGTTCTGGGGACCGGAGGATTCGTCTCAGCGCCGGGAATCCTTGGGGCTCGAATGGCGGGTAGAGCGACTTTACTGCTTGAGCCGAATGCGGCGGCGGGGGTGGCGAATCGATGGTTGTCTCGATTTGTGACGAATGCCGCCGTCGGATTTGCTGAGACGGGAGAGCAGTTGAAGTGCCCGGTGGTCGTCACCGGAGTGCCGATTCGCGCCGCCTTCGGGCGACCGACAGCGCCGCTGTCGAGAAATGCAGCTCGACGAGTGGTAATTCTTGGTGGCAGCCAAGGGGCCCGGCAACTCAATCGTTTGATGCCCCGTGTCATCGCACAGTTGAGAGTACGATATTCCGATTTGCAGGTCCTCCATCAAGTCGGAGCGCAGCATCTCGAGGAAGTCCAAGCGACCTACGGCCAACTCGAACTCTCGGGACCAGACTTCCAAGTGGTTCGATTCATTGAAGACATGGCGGCTGCCTTGGCTGCGGCTCACCTTGTCGTGTCCCGTGCCGGAGCGGTTACTCTGGCCGAGATATGTGCGATTGGCCGCGCCGCGGCACTGGTTCCATTGGATTCGGCTGGTGGGCATCAGCGCCAGAATGCCCAGCGCCTAGCGCAGAGTGGCGGCGCAGTATTGCTGGAGACCGAGAGTCCATCAGCTGAGGACTGGTCGAGGAAGCTTGAAGAGCTCTTGGCGGATGTCGATCAATTGGAAGCTATGGGAAGAGCCCTCCGCGGCTTGAGCAATCCGGAAGCGGCCGAGCGGGTCGCCGATCTCGTTGAGAAGGGGGCGATGGGCAGCTGATGTTCAACCGCTTCTCGAATCTTTCAAAGGTGCACTTCATTGGTGTAGGTGGGGCCGGAATGAGTGGAATCGCAGAGGTGCTCACCGCCTATGACATAAAGGTCAGTGGGTGTGACTTGCTGCGCACTGAGGTTACCGATCGCCTAGAGAAGGCCGGGGTCGAATTCTTTGAAGGTCACTCGGAAAATCACTTGGAAGACGCAGATCTCGTCGTCATCTCTTCAGCTATCGGTGAAGATTCCGAAGAGGTCAGGGCGGCTCGAGAACGCAAGATTACGGTCATAAGGCGAGCCGAGATGCTCAGCGAGTTGATGCGGTTGAAGTACGGTATTGCTGTGGCCGGCACGCACGGCAAGACAACGACAACTTCGTTGATCGGGACGTTGTTTACCGATGCCGGTCTCGATCCGACAGTGATTGTAGGCGGTCGGATGCGCGTCTGGGGTACTGGTGCCCGAATCGGAAAGAGTGACTATCTGGTTGCCGAGGCGGATGAATACGATCGAAGTTTTCTGCGACTGCAGCCGATCATTGCGGTGATCACGTCAATCGACACAGACCATTTGGATACCTATCGAGACCTCGAGGAGATCCGCGCTGCATTCACCGAATTTGCCAAGAAAATTCCGTTCTTCGGTCAGGTGATCGTCTGCTTGGACGACCCGAATATTCAGGAGATCCTGCCTCATCTGATCGATCGAAGAGTGGTGAGTTACGGGCTATCTCCCCAGGCAGACCTCAGTGCGACAAGCGTTGAGACTTTTCCGAGTGGAAGTCGTTTTACGGTGCGATCGCTGCAGGAGGGAGAGTTGGGGTGTATCGAGCTTCCCATGCCCGGCGCTCACAATGTGCAGAACGCCTTGGCGGCGGTTGCAGTAGGCTTGGCAGTCGGCCTACAGTTCGAGTCGATCGGAGCTGCCTTGAAGGGATTCTCCGGGGTTCATCGCCGCTTCGAAAGGTTGGGAGAGTGGAAGGGCGCGACCGTCGTCGATGACTACGCACACCACCCTACTGAAGTAGAGGCGACATT
>JAZFTL010000228.1:0-2956 GCA_036446675.1 Thermoanaerobaculia bacterium | reverse complement strand
CTCATTTCATCTATCTGTTTAATAAAATCTTCGGTAACGACTGGCATCTTCTTTCTCCTTCGGCTCCTGCTCAATATCTGAAGGCGGCAGATCGCGAGCTGCGATCCCACCGACGCTCTTGCTTCCTAACTCTGAGACTCTTTCGTCTGTCCAATTTGTTCTAGTACCGACACGAACTGCTGCACAGTCCCCGCCATCGCCCTGACCAACCGAGTCATCGGCGACTGCAGCAAGAAGACTAGCTTCGTAATCAACTGTTCCCGACTCGGCAGTGTCGCAAGCTCCTTGATTTCGGAAGCTGCCACCAACCTACCATCTAGAAGCCCACCCTTGAACTCGATCGTCGGCGAAGTTGCTGCAAAATCGGTCAATGCCTTTGCCAACGCCACCGGGTCGCCTTGACCAAAAGCAGCCGATGTCGGTCCTCGAAAGTATTCTTTGAGGTCCGCCAAGGCCTTGCCATCGGTGGCCAGAAGGGCAATTCGATTCCTGATCACGACATACTCTGCACCTGAATCTCGAACCTGACTTCGTAACTTCGTTGCTTCAGGAACCGATAGCCTCTTGAATTCCATGAGGAACACATGCGGCGCTTCGGCAAGCCCGCTCCGATAGCTTGCAAGTACTGTCTCTTTCTCTTGGCGACTGAGCGGCATGATTTCTCTCCTAGGCCTCTGCGCCCACTGCGGACACCTCATCAACTCTAATCCCGGGTCCCATTGTCGACGAAACAGTGAGGGACTTTAGGTACTTACCCTTCGTCGCACTGGGCCTGGCCTTCAGAATTGCTGAGAGCAGAGCTCGAGCATTCTCATCCAGCTGCACGGCCGTGAAGGACGCCTTGCCGAATGGGGCGTGAACAATGGCCGTCTTGTCAACGCGGAATTCGATTTTTCCTGCCTTTATCTCACGAATAGCGCTTGCCACATCGAACGTCACCGTGCCCGTCTTGGGGTTCGGCATCAGGCCTCTCGGCCCCAGAACCCGTCCCAACTTGCCGACCACCCTCATCATGTCCGGAGTCGAAACCACCGCATCAAAATCCAACCAGCCATCGGAGACCTTCTTCGCCAAGTCCTCTCCACCGACAACTTCCGCTCCGGCCTCTTCAGCCTCCTTGGCCTTCTCGCCCTGCGCGAATACGAGCACCTTCGACTCTTTACCGGTGCCATGTGGGAGAACCACAGTACCCCGAACCATCTGATCGGCATGCCGTGGATCTACTCCGAGGCGAGCCGCCATTTCCATGGTTTCGTCAAATCTTGCAGAAGCCGTCTGCTGCGCAAGGCCTACCGCCTCTGGAAGAGAGTACATCGCTTTTTCTTCCACTCGTTTGAGTGCTTCCCGATATTTTCGTGTTCGCTTCGTCACCGCTATAATTCCCTTCCTTAGCGAGGTCTTCGATAGACCCGTTCGTTCAGGCCTCGACTTCTATTCCCATCGAGCGTGCCGTCCCTTCGATAATACGCCTCGCAGCTTCCGCGCTGGCTGCATTCAGATCGGGCATCTTGATTCTCGAAATTTCCTCTACTTGACTACGAGTCACCTTCCCTACTTTCGTCCGATTGGGCTCGCCCGACCCCTTTTCAACCCCTGCCGCCTTCTTCAGAAGCACAGCGGCGGGCGGAGTCTTGGTAATAAACGTATAGCTCCGATCTGTATAGACGGTAATGACCACAGGGATGATCATCCCTGGTTCGCCCTGGGTCTTGGCGTTAAACGCCTTGCAGAAATCCATGATGTTGACGCCGGCTTGACCCAAAGCCGGCCCGACCGGCGGCGCCGGCGTCGCTTGACCTGCCGGAATCTGTAGCTTGATCTGACCGGTAACTTTCTTCGCCATAAGTCTCTTGCTCTTTTAACTGTTAGTTAGAGCTTCTGCACCTGACTGAAGTCCAACTCGACCGGAGTTTGGCGGCCAAAAATGGTAACCATGACCTTCAAAGTATTCCTGTCCAGATTCACTTCGTCTACGATGCCGCTAAAATTGTTGAATGGTCCGTCGATTATTTTGACTGGCTCGCTGCGATCGAAAATGTACTTAGGCTTAGGCTTTTCTTGCGCATTGACCACCTGCTCGAGAATCTGATCAACTTCTTCCTGCGAAAGGGGCGTAGGCTTCTTCCCACTTCCAACGAACCCCGTGACTTTCGGAGTGTTCTTCACAACATGCCAACCGGCATCCGACATTCGCATGCGAACTAGGATGTACCCTGGAAAAAATTTCCGCTGAGACTCGCGCCTTTTTCCACCACGGTATTCCACGATCGTCTCGGTAGGAATGTGCACTTCTCCGAAGTCATCTCCCATTCCCAGGGCATCGGCCCGCTGGCGCAGCGTTTCCTTCACTCGCTCCTCAAATCCAGAATAGGTGTGGACGATGTACCACTGCATCTCTGCCTGGCCATCGTTTTGGCTCTGCAATTCTCCTGTCATGCTCCAAGTACCTGATAGATCCATCCGTATACCTTTAGAATCACCAAATCAGCTATCCACAAAAAAATGGCGAAAATCACACTCGTAATGACCACGACTATGGTGGTCGATACGACCTGCTCGCGCGGCGGAAAGGTCACTTTCTTCATCTCCGCTCGAGTCTCTGAGAGAAACTCGCTGAACTGCCGCCAACGCTTAGTTATGAAGTCCACAGTATTTGATCTCGAGTTCTGTGTGTAGCCCTAGCAACGATCGTCTATTGCCATACCAATCATCATCGAAATAGCGCTCGGTCCCAGCTTCTTCTCAAGTCATCGGCTTGGTGCGACTTCCGATACTTGGCAGGCCAGGAGGGATTCGAACCCCCAACCCTCGGTTTTGGAGACCGATGCTCTACCAGTTCGAGCTACTGGCCTTTTGAATCAATAATCTCCAGACAAATCCATTTATTCAACAATTTCAGTAACAGTTCCGGCTCCGACGGTACGGCCGCCTTCGCGAATGGCGAAACGCACCCCCT